>NZ_CATKPN010000100.1:0-622 GCF_949767245.1 Pseudomonas sp. IT-P176 | reverse complement strand
CAACGGCAGAACGCTGACGCGCTCACTGGCATAGGCATCTTCACAGGGCTGAAGATCGACGACCTGATCCAGATCGGGGTCGTAAACCACTACTGAAAAACCAGGCCGGGCGGCCCCTCGTTCACGGCGCAAAGCGCCCAGGCGTTTTTCGCTGGAAGGCAGGTGATTGCCGTCGACGACCCGCAGTTGCCAGCCAGGCAAAATGGCTGAGTGCCCCAGCTCTTTTATCGTCGGGGCCAAGCGCTCTGCGCTGCCGGTGACCAGGGCGCGCAGCAGCGCAGGTTCTGTGCGGCTGACCTTGTCATACAGCGCCGCCAAGCTGACGGGAAGATCCTCCATCTGCCGTGCAGCAGCATGTAGCGATGGTCGCAAGCCCAATGAAACAAGGGACATCAGTTCAACGATGGTTGAGAACAGAAGCTCACGCGGGTATTGCCGCTGACGATGTTCTTCGAACACCTGATCGACCCATGTGGCAGGAACAGCCTGCTCCAGTATCACTCTGGTCATGACACTGGCCGGTGTTTTTTTCTCAAACCGCGCTAGAACTTCTGCCCACATCGCTTTCGTCACCCTGACTGGAGTTTTGGGGGATTTTATCAAAGACCTTGAAAGGGCTGGC
>NZ_CATKPN010000099.1:0-657 GCF_949767245.1 Pseudomonas sp. IT-P176 | reverse complement strand
ACAGGTCATGCAGTTCGGTGAAAGCGACCTGGCCTTTATCTCGCGGCTGCTGGCTGAGATCGGGATCTGGTACCACGTCACCAACGACGAACGCCTGGGTATCGACGTGGTGGAGTTGCACGACGCCCAACGTCACTATCAGTTCGACGTCGAACTGCCTTATCGACCGACCTCCGGCCTGAGCAGCAGCGCCCAGGACGCCGTCTGGCAACTGCAGACTCGCCATCAGGTGGTGGAGCAACACGTTCACTTTCGTGCCTACGACCCACGCCAGGCCAACGCCTGGCTCAAGGGCGACGTGGACCAGAGCCGCGGGGCGAGCAGCACCTACGGCGAGGCCTATCTGTACGCCGAAGCGTATACCCAGTTGGGCGACGCCCTCGATCAGGACGATGAGCTGCAAAGCGAAAGCGGCTTTTTCTACGCCCGCCTGCGCCACGAGCGTTACCTCAACGACCAGACTCAACTCAGCGGCATCAGCAGCAGCGCGACCCTGGCGCCGGGCCAGGTCTTGAACATTTCCGGCGGTGCACCCCAGGCCTTTGCCCCTGGCGCGTTGATCACTCACCTGGGCCTTAGCGCCGCCCGCGACCGCAGCCTGGAGGTCCGTTTCCAGGCCATTCCCTACTCGGATAGCGTGTGCTTCCGCCCGCCGGT
>NZ_CATKPN010000098.1:0-717 GCF_949767245.1 Pseudomonas sp. IT-P176 | reverse complement strand
CCAGGTCCTCAAGCAGGACCTGACCGTGACCTTGAGCAATGGCGACACCGTGGTTATCAAAGCCGGCACTACCAGCGTTCCATACGAACTGAAAGCCCAGGGCGACGACGTCTACAAAGACGGTCAAGTTGTGGAAGTCGGTGTCAGCAATGCCACCGTTGACGGCAAGTCCTTCGAAAACCTGGTGCTGGGCGACAAAGCCCAAGTCACCATCGGCGACACCCTGTCTGAAGTGGTCGCCACTCTGTCTGTGGATAAAACCACCGTCACCGAAGGCGGTTCCGTCACCTACACCGTGACCCTGACCAACGCTGCTGGCCTGCCGATGAGCAACCACGGCGAGCTGACCTTCAAGCTCTCCGACGGCACCACCATCACCGTTCCAGCCAACAGCACCACCGGCACGGCAACCGTGGTCACCAGCAACGACATCTTCACCGGCGGTCAGCCGGCACTGGTCAACAAGCTGGAAAGCGTCTCCGGCGCCGATCAGTTCGAACAGCTGACCCTGGGCAAAGACCAGTTCACCACCACCGTCACCGACCAACCCTCGGGCGAAGGCGACAAGATCACCGTCACCATCGAAAGCAATGGCGACGTGCTGGAAAACGCTGCACCGAAGTTCACCGTCAAGGTTGATCAGGTCCTCAAACAAGACTTGACCGTCACCCTGAGCAACGGTGACACCGTGGTCATCAAGGCCGGCACCAGCAGCAC
>NZ_CATKPN010000097.1:0-730 GCF_949767245.1 Pseudomonas sp. IT-P176 | reverse complement strand
CGGTGGTCAGGATGCGATCGTCAATAAACTTGAGACCGTCTCGGCCAACAACTTCGAGAAGTTGACACTGGGCGAAGACCAATACACCACCACCGTTACCGACGAGCCAGGTTCGGGCGATCCAAAAGACCCAGCTAACGAAGGCGACAAAATCACCGTCACCATCGAAAGCAACGGTGATGTGCTGGAAAACGCGGCACCGAAGTTCACCGTCAAAGTCGATCAGGAACTGAAGCAAGACCTGACCGTCACCCTGAGCAACGGTGCAACCGTGGTGATCAAGGCCGGCACCACCAGCGTGCCGTACGAACTGAAAGCCCAGGGTGACGACGTCTACAAAGACGGCGAAACCATCAAACTGAGCGTCACTGACGCAACGGTTCCAGGTAAGTCGTTCGAAAACCTGGTGCTCGGCGACGAGGCTGTGGTCAAGGTGGGTGACACTCTCACCGAGGTGAAAGCCACACTGACTGTGGATAAATCCACTGTCGCCGAAGGTGGTGACGTCACTTACACCGTGACCCTGACCAACGCCGCCGGCATGCCGATGGCCAGCCATGGCCCGCTGGAGTTCACGCTGACCGATGGCACCGTGGTGAAAATCCCGGCTAACGGCACCAGCGGTACTGCAGTGGTCACCGCCAAAGACAACATCTTCACCGGCGGCCAGGACGCGATCGTCAACAAACTCGAGACCGTCTCGGCTAACAACTTCGAGAAGCTGACACTG
>NZ_CATKPN010000096.1:0-730 GCF_949767245.1 Pseudomonas sp. IT-P176 | reverse complement strand
GACCTCCAGGCTGCGGGCGCGGGCGGCGCTAAGGCTCAGGTGAGTGATCAGCGCGCCAGGGGCAAAGGCCTTGGGCGCACCGCCGGAAATGTTCAAGACCTGGCCCGGGGTCAGGGTCGCGCTGCTGCTGATGCCGCTGAGTTGCGTCTGGTCGTTGAGGTAACGCTCGTGGCGCAGGCGGGCGTAGAAAAAGCCGCTTTCGCTTTGCAGCTCTTCGTCCTGGTCGAGGGCGTCGCCCAGCTGGGTATACGGTTCAGCGTACAGATAAGCCTCGCCGTAGGTAGTGCTCGCCCCGCGGCTCTGGTCCACGTCGCCCTTGAGCCAGGCGTTGGCCTGACGTGGGTCGTAGGCACGAAAGTGAACGTGTTGTTCCACCACCTGGTGGCGAGTCTCCAGTTGCCAGACGGCGTCCTGGGCGCTGCTGCTCAGGCCGCAGGTCGGTCGATAAGGCAGTTCGACGTCGAACTGATAGTGACGTTGGGCGTCGTGCAACTCCACCACGTCGATGCCCAGGCGCTCGTCGCTGGTGACGTGGTACCAGATCCCGATCTCGGCCAGCAGCCGCGAGATAAAGCCCAGGTCGCTTTCACCGAACTGCATCACCTGCTCGCGCTTGGGGTACTCGCGCAGCAGGTCGAAAAAGAAGTCCTGGCCTTCAAAATCGTGGCGGCTGCGCAGGATGCTCTCGACGATCTGCGGCACCGATTGGTGCTGGTAGATACGAAACTGT
>NZ_CATKPN010000095.1:0-786 GCF_949767245.1 Pseudomonas sp. IT-P176 | reverse complement strand
TCAGGATACTTCCGTGAACCCGCTGACCGAGATCCAAGCCAAGCTGGCCTTTACCTGTGTACATGAACAGATCCCTGTGCCGTCCGCCGAGACCGACGAGCTGTTCCAGTACGCGCGCTGGTTGCAAAAAAACAACCTATTGAAGCAGGACAAGGCGGTAGATTTAGAGATCTCGCGTTTGTATCGCATTGCCTCCGAAAACGGTCATTACAAGGCCAACATCAACCTGCAGAACGGCACCATGCGTGGTCACTTCATGCTCAGAGGCGAGGAGCACCTGCGCCTGAGCCAGCAACTGATCGACGCGAACGTAGCGACGGGGTACTACTTTATTGGTCTCTTCCTGAAAAGCGGCTCGGCTGGGCTGAAGCAGGATACAGCCATGTCGTTGCGTTACTTTCGCAAGGCGGCAGATCAGGGCAGTGCTCAAGCCCAGTACGATGTGGGGGACAAGCTGGCACCGAGCGACATTGCTCCGGACGTTGCCCGGCAGATGCGCCGCTGCGCTGCTGAACAGCGCCATGGTGAGGCTGCTCTTGCTTTGGGTATCAACCTTAAAAACAATGGCCAGCACCAAGAGGCGCTTGAGGCATTCCAATTGGGTGCGGCGGCAGGTGATGAAACCTCTGCCGGTTGGCTGGAAGAGGCCTTTCGTGGTCCTCCTCCTACCGATACGTTGTACTACCTCGCGCAACAGGAAGACCTTGAGCGAGCTGAACGTTATAAAACCATCTGGCGGATCCTCGCAAACTACTCCTACGCAGACCCCAAAGTCCCCGAAATCAA
>NZ_CATKPN010000094.1:0-843 GCF_949767245.1 Pseudomonas sp. IT-P176 | reverse complement strand
CGCTAAAGTCAAAAGACCTTGAAAGGGCTGGCCCTTACGGCGAGGCACTTTTGTCAAACGCCGGAGTGCCGGCCCAGCCCAAAGTACCCAAAAAGTCTTGCCCCAGCGTTCGGCCCCTCGCTAAGGCTCGGGGTACCTTCGCTGCGGTGCCCATCAGGGGGCATCGCCTACGGTTTGCTTCGCTGCACCTCCTCTCGATGCATGCGGCTTCGCCGCACGGCGCTACGCGCCTGCCCCCTGATGGACACCTTCGCTCAGCCTGCCGAAGGGGCAGGTGGATCAAGATCAAAAGCCAGAGCACGGCGACCTGACAGTCGGCCTGAGTGGTAAAGGCGGGCGAGGCGGCCTACCGGCGGGCCTGTTTTTTCTGGTTGGGTTGAAATTACTCTGTAGGAGCGAGCTTGCTCGCGATGGCGGTGGATCAGTCGACATTGATTGTGACTGACACTGCGCCATCGCGAGTAGGCCCCCACAGGTACCTGTGCAGTAGTTTGTCAGGCCGCACCCTCGAGAAATTGCTCGGCGTAATGACACGCTACCTGGCGGCTGTCGAGCAAACGCAAGGCCGGCTCTTCGGTACTACAACGCTCGGTGGCGTACGGGCAGCGCTTGTGGAAGGCGCAGCCGGACGGTGGGTTCAGCGGGTTGGGCAACTCGCCGACGATCTTGATTTTCGGCTTGTCCGGGTCCGGGTGGATGGTCGGTGTGGCCGACAGCAGGGCCTGGGTGTAGGGGTGCAGGGGGCGGGTGTAGATGTCCTCTTTGGGGCCCATTTCCACTGGCCGGCCGAGGTACATGACCATCACGTGGTCGGCCACATGGCGGACCACCGCCAGGTTGTGA
>NZ_CATKPN010000093.1:0-958 GCF_949767245.1 Pseudomonas sp. IT-P176 | reverse complement strand
CGACATGGCCGTGTCCTGCTTCAGCCCAGCCGAACCGCTCTTCAGGAAGAGGCCAATAAAGTAGTACCCCGTCGCCACGTTCGCGTCGATCAGTTGCTGACTCAGACGCAGGTGATCCGCGCCACGGAGCGTGAATTGACCGCGAATAGTGCCGTTTTGCAGGTTGATATTGGCTTTGTAATGGCCATTCTCGGCCGCAATCCGGTACAGCCGTTCTATCTCAGCGTCGACGCTTTTGTCCTGCTTGAGCAGGTTGTTCTTCTGCAACCAACGGGCGTACTGGAATAGCTCATCGGTCTCGGCGGACGGCACAGGGATCTGCTCATGTACACAGGTAAAAGCCAGCTTCGCTTTGATCTCGGTCAGCGGGTTTACGGAAGTATCCCGATTCGGATGAGTTGGGGCGCTGTCGGTATCGCAGGCGGCCAGCAGCAGGCTTGTCAGCAACAGGCTCAGATGCATGCCCCGGACCACTCTCCTGTTGATATTGGGCACACCTTGGAAGGTGAACACATCAATGATGTTTCTCATGCCTTACCCCAACAGCTGCCATTCGATGTTTTCCTCATTGACCGTGACTCTGTCGGCGAGCAAAAAGCGCGGGTGGTGACTCTGAACCCTCAGGGTCGGCATGATCTCGTTCTCTTCGAAGCGGCGGATGGTGCCGTCTTTCAGCCCCAAGTCCGCCTGGCGACTCAGGCGTACCGCCTGCCAGTAGCCGGTCTGCGGGCAAGCCTGGCCGCTGGAGCAGGTCGGTGCGGGAAAACCGACCTTGATGAACGCGGGGGAACCGGGCATGGCCCTGCCGGTCGCCGGCTCAAGGAGCTTGGCCTTGGCCAACTGTCGAATCAGCACCTCGCTAGGCTTTTTCGGTGGGACATTGGCCAGTCGGGCTTCGAGCCACTGCAACTTGCCGTCCCAGGCCGGTAGCTTGGCTGGAGGTAGGGGGAGGATTTCA
>NZ_CATKPN010000092.1:0-1000 GCF_949767245.1 Pseudomonas sp. IT-P176 | reverse complement strand
ACCTAAGTTCACCGTCAAGGTTGATCAGGAACTGAAACAAGACCTGACCGTGACCCTGAGCAACGGTACAACCGTGGTGATCAAGGCCGGCACCACCAGCGTGCCGTACGAACTGAAAGCCCAGGGCGACGACGTCTACAAAGACGGCGAAACCATCAAGCTCAGAGTCACTGACGCAACGGTTCCGGGCAAGTCCTTCGAAAACCTGGTGCTCGGCGACGAGGCTGTGGTCAAAGTTGGCGACACCCTCACTGAGGTGAAAGCCACCCTGACGGTGGATAAATCCACCGTCGCCGAAGGTGGTGAAGTCACCTACACCGTGACACTGACCAACGCCGCCGGCATGCCGATGGCGAGCCATGGTCCTCTGGAATTCACGCTGACCGATGGCACCGTGGTGAAAATCCCGGCTAACGGCACCAGTGGTACGGCTGTGGTCACCGCCAAAGACAACATCTTCACCGGCGGCCAGGACGCGATCGTCAACAAGCTGGAATCCGTCTCGGCCAACAACTTCGAGAAGTTGACCCTCGGCGAAGACCAATACACCACCACCGTCACCGACGAGCCATCGGGCCAAGGCGACAAAATCACCGTCACCATCGAAAGCAACGGCGACGTGCTGGAAAACGCTGCACCGAAGTTCACGGTGAAAGTCGATCAGGAACTGAAACAAGACCTGACCGTAACCTTGAGCAACGGCGCGACCGTGGTGATCAAGGCCGGCACCACCAGCGTGCCGTACGAACTTAAAGCCCAGGGCGACGACGTCTACAAAGACGGCGAAACCATCAAACTGAGCGTCACTGACGCAACGGTTCCAGGTAAATCTTTCGAGAACCTGGTGCTGGGCGACGAGGCTGTGGTCAAGGTTGGCGACACCCTCACCGAGGTGAAAGCCACCCTAACTGTGGATAAATCCACTGTCGCCGAAGGCGGTGAAGTCACCTACACCGTGACCCTGACCAACGCTGCCGGCATGCCAATGGCGAGCCATGGT
>NZ_CATKPN010000091.1:0-1121 GCF_949767245.1 Pseudomonas sp. IT-P176 | reverse complement strand
AAGCTGGAAAGCGTATCTGGCGCCGATCAGTTCGAGAAACTGACTCTGGGCAAAGACCAATTCACCACTACCGTCACCGACCAACCGTCGGGCGAAGGCGACAAGATCACCGTCACCATCGAAAGCAATGGCGACGTGCTGGAAAACGCTGCACCGAAGTTCACCGTCAAGGTTGATCAAGTCCTCAAGCAGGACCTGACTGTCACCCTGAGCAACGGCGACACCGTCGTCATCAAAGCCGGCACCAGCAGCGTGCCGTACGAACTGAAAGCCCAAGGCGACGATGTCTACAAAGACGGCGAAACCATCAAACTCAGCGTCACTGACGCAACGGTTCCAGGTAAATCGTTCGAAAACCTGGTGCTCGGCGACGAGGCTGTGGTCAAAGTTGGCGACACCCTCACTGAGGTGAAAGCCACCCTGACTGTGGATAAATCCACTGTCGCCGAAGGCGGTGAAGTCACCTACACCGTGACCCTGACCAACGCCGCTGGCATGCCGATGGCGAGCCATGGTCCGCTGGTCTTCACTCTGTCCGACGGCACCAAGATCACCGTTCCGGCCAACAGCACCACCGGCACGGCTACCGTAGTCACCAGCAACGACATCTTCACCGGCGGTCAGCCGGCACTGGTTAACAAGCTGGAAAGCGTCTCCGGCGCCGATCAGTTCGAACAACTGACCCTGGGCAAAGACCAGTTCACCACCACCGTCACCGACCAACCGTCGGGCGAAGGCGACAAGATCACAGTCACCATCGAAAGCAATGGCGACGTCCTGGAAAACGCTGCACCGAAGTTCACCGTCAAGGTTGATCAGGTCCTCAAGCAGGACCTGACTGTCACCCTGAGCAACGGCGACACCGTCGTCATCAAAGCCGGCACCAGCAGCACGCCGTACGAGCTGAAAGCCCAGGGCGACGACGTCTACAAAGACGGTCAAGTCGTGGAAGTTGGTGTCAGCAATGCCACCGTTGACGGCAAGTCCTTCGAAAACCTGGTGCTGGGCGACAAAGCCCAAGTCACCATCGGCGACACCCTCACTGAGGTGAAAGCCACCCTAACTGTGGATAAATCCACTGTCGCCGAAGGCGGTGAAGTCACCTACACCGTGACCCTGAC
>NZ_CATKPN010000090.1:0-262315 GCF_949767245.1 Pseudomonas sp. IT-P176 | reverse complement strand
TAAGAGCGTTTTGCTTACTTTTGCCTGGGCCGGCATTCCGGCTGTTCAAAAGTGAGCCGCCGTCAGGCGGAACCATAGGAGGCCGTTACCGAAGAAATGGATATGTACTCGGCCTGATCCAACATCCCGGTCGCACCACAGTCGTGTAGATACCTATGCCGCGATGCCTCGATGCCGCCCTTGAGATCGCGATCGCGAGCAAGCTTTGCTCCTACGGTGATTTGTGCGATTTGGGTGCGCCCGGCCCGGCACCTTGTTTGCCCCACATTTGCACTGCGAACTCGACAAAACAGCGCAGCTTCGGCAAGCGGTAGCGATCCGGTGCGTAGACCAGGTTCATCGGCCGGCGGGGCAGTTGATAGTCACGCAGCAGCGCCACCAGCTTGCCGTCTTGCAGGTCCTGCTGCACCAGCGCATCGGGCAGCATGACCACGCCCATGCCGGCGCGGGCGGCCTGGTGCAGGCCGGGTGCACTGTTGATCATCATCGGCCCGCTGACCGGCACCAGCACCTCGCCTTCGGGCCCGGTCAGTGGCCATTGTTTGCCCACCGCGCTCCAGTCATCGCCGACAGGGTAGGCGTAGGTCAGGCAGGCGTGGTGGCTCAGTTCGGCCGGCGTGCGGGGTACTCCCCGGCGCTCCAGGTAGGACGGGGCGGCGCAGATGGTCAGGGTGAAGTCCATCAGCGGCCGCGCGATCAGCCCCGATGGCTCGGGGGTGCCCAGGCGAATGGCGGCGTGGACGCTGTTGTCGATCAGGTCCACCACCTGCTGGCTCAGCACCACATCGACGCGGATTTGCGGGTATTGCTGCGTGAACAGGTGCATGGCTGGCGCCAGGCATTCGGAACCGAAGCTCGGTGGGGCGGCAATGCGCAGTATGCCCTCGGGTTCGTCCTGCACGGTTTCGGCGAGCCGTTCGCTGTCCTGCACCAGCCCCAGTACCTCCAGGCACCGCTCGTAGTAGGCCGCGCCAAACTCGGTCAGGCGCTGGCGGCGGGTGGTGCGGTTGATCAGGCTGACGCCCAGGCGTTGCTCGAGGGCGCGCAAGTGATTGCCGACCATGGTGGTCGACAAGCTGCATTGGCGGGCAGCGGCGGTCATGCTGCCAGTCTCGACCACTTTGACGTACACCGTCATGGCCAGGAATAGGTCCATTATCAAGTCCAGCTTCAAGATGATTGAAGTTTCAGGCTGTTTATCCAGCTCAGGTGGCTAACGATACTGCAAAAACACCGAACCCTGCTGGAGCACGCTGCCATGACCGCCACCCACCTGATGAGTACCTACCAACCCCTGGCCCTGAGTTTTGCCAAAGGCCTGGGGACCCGCCTGTGGGACCAGGCCGGTCGCGAGTACCTGGACGCGGTGGCGGGTGTGGCGGTGACCAACGTCGGCCACTCGCACCCACGGCTGGTCAGCGCCATCAGCGAACAGGCCGGCCTGTTGCTGCACACCTCCAACCTGTACAGCATCGACTGGCAGCAGCAACTGGCGCAAAAGCTCACCCAGCTGTCAGGCCTGGAGCGGGCGTTCTTCAGCAATTCCGGGGCCGAAGCCAATGAAACCGCGCTGAAGCTGGCGCGCCTGTACGGCTGGCAAAAAGGTATCGAGCAGCCCTTGGTGGTGGTCATGGAAAACGCCTTTCACGGCCGCACCCTCGGCACCCTGTCGGCCAGCGACGGCCCGGCGGTGCGCCTGGGCTTCGGCGCTTTGCCGGGGGACTTCCTGAAAGTACCGTTCGGCGACCTCGCCGCGCTGGATCAAGCGCACCAGGATCACGGGCAGCGCATCGTGGCCATCCTGATGGAGCCGATCCAGGGCGAGAGCGGCGTGCAACTGGCGCCGCCGGGCTATCTGAGCGCGGTGCGCGAGCGCTGCAACCGGCGCAATTGGCTGCTGATGCTCGATGAGATCCAGACCGGCATCGGTCGTACCGGGCAATGGTTCGCCTTCCAGCACGAGGGTGTGGTGCCGGACGTCATGACGCTGGCCAAGGGCCTGGGCAACGGCGTGCCGATCGGCGCGTGCCTGGCCCGGGGCAACGCTGCGCGGCTGTTCACCCCAGGCAGTCACGGCAGCACTTTTGGCGGCAACCCGCTGGCCTGCCGGGTGGGTTGCACGGTGCTGGAGATCATCGAGGAACAAGGCTTGCTGGACAACGCCAGGCGCCAGGGCGAACGCCTGTTGGCACGGCTGCACGCCGAGCTCGATGGCCTGGCGAACGTGGTAGCGATTCGTGGCCAGGGCTTGATGATCGGGATCGAACTGAGCCACTCGATCCGCGACCTGAGCCTGATCGCCGCCCGCGATCATGGCCTGCTGATCAACGTCACCCGGGGCAAGACCATCCGCCTGCTGCCGCCCCTGACCCTTGATGAGCGGGAAGTGGAGATGATTGTGCGTGGGGTGTATGGGGTCTTGAAGGCGTCATGAACACGCCGCGGCGCCTAGCGGTCGGACAGCTCGCACAGCGAGGGCGCGTCAATGATCTTGATGTATTTGCCCTGCGCCTGGATCAGGCCTTGCTGCTGCAGGAAGGTGAATGTGCGGCAGGTGGTCTCGGTGGCGATCCCCAGGTAGTTGGCGATTTCCTGGCGGGTCATGCTCAGGCGAAACTGATGGGCCGAGTAGCCATTGGCGTGAAAGCGCACTGAGAGATTGATCAGGAAAGCCGCCAGGCGCTCCTGGGCATTTTTCTTCGCCAGCAGGCGCATCATGTTCTGATCGTCACGAATCTCGCGGCTCATGATGTGGATCAACTGGCGGCGCAGCTTGGGGATCTTCTCCAGCAGGTTCTCCAGTTGGTCGAAGGGGATTTCGCACACCGTGGTGGTTTCCTGGGCCTGGGCCGTTGAGGTGTAGGCGTTCAGGTCCATGGCGGAGAAGCCGATCAGTTCGCCCGGCAAATGAAAGCCGATGATGTGTTCTTCGCCGTTGCTGGTGAGGCTGGAGGTTTTCAGGGTGCCGGAACGAATCGCGTAGATGGAGGTAAAGGGGTCGCCCTGGTGGAACAGGTAGTCCCCTTTGCGCAACGGGCGTTCGCGTTTGATGATCTCGTTCAGCGCGCTGATGTCCTGGCTGTTGAGCGCCAGCGGCAGGCACAAGGCGGCTAACTTGCAGCTTTGACAATGCAGCGGTTCGGCGTGCTTGAGGGCGACAGAATTGAGCATGTTTTAGCCTTGAAAGAATCGTCGGGCGTCATCGAGGGGCACAGTCGCGCCTGGCGGGCGCCCGTTTACGCGCGCCCGTTGATCAGTGACGGTGGATTGGCTTTTATCCGGCCTACAGCAAGCGATAACGATTACGTCGCACGTCCTCGACCCGCAGTTGCACACGCTCTTTGGAGGTGCCGAGCATGATCAGGGTGTGGGCCGCCAGGGTCAGCGTCGACTCGAGCACTTCGGGGACGACCTCGGTGGCACCGGCCGTTTTCAACTCGAGGGTCTGGCTGTCGTCCTGGGTGCGCACGATGATTTCGATGGTGCTGTTGATCTGGCGCACGGCGTGGGTAATGGCCATTGCCGCATCCGGGTCATTCACCGCGATCACCACCAGGCGTGCGCGACTTATCCCCAGGGCGGTGAGCAGCTCCAGGCGCCGCGAATCACCATAGTGCACATGCGTGTGCTCGGCCCCGTGCTGGATCTGCGCGGGGTCGTCATCGACCGCGACAAACCGATAGTGCTCACCCTGCAACACACGGCCAATGGCCTGGCCGACGCGACCGTAGCCACAGATGATCACGTGCCCCTGCAGTTCCTGGCTTTGCTGGGCGATTTCATCCATGTTGACCGCATCGTTCGGCGCCCGGTGCAGGCGCTTGGCGATGGCCGGCGCGACCCGCAGCATCAGCGGGGTGACCACCATCGAGCAGAAGGTCGCGGTCAGCAACAGCCCGCTCAGCTCCTTGGACACCAGGTTGTTGGCTTGCATCTGTGTCATCAGGGCAAAGCAGAACTCGCCACCCTGGGCCAGGGCCAGGCCGCTGCGCCAGGCGGTTTCGCTGTTGCTGCCAGTGAACCGCAGGATCAGGGCGACCACCACACCCTTGGTCACCAGCAGCGCCAGGGTCAAGCCGACAATCAGCAAGCCGTGGCTCTGGAAGATTTTCAGGTCGATCAGCATGCCGATACTGACGAAAAACACCCCGAGCAAAATATCCCGGAACGGCCGGATGTCGGCCTCGATCTGATGGCGATAGCTGCTTTCACCCAGCAGCATGCCCGCCAGAAATGCCCCGAGTGCAGGTGACAGTCCCAGCAGATGGGTCAGCCAGGCCGTCAGCATCACAATCACCAGGGCCAGCAGCACGAACAGCTCGGCGGAGCGCGAGGCCGCGATCTCGTCGAACAGCTTGGGCAACAGCCAGCGGCTGATCAGGAACAGGCCGACAAACAGCACCACGGTCTTGCCCAGGGTAATCGGCAGGGCCCAATACCAGGCTTGTCCGGACGTCCCGGAAAACACCGGCACCATGGTCAGCAGCAGGACAGCGATCACGTCCTGGAACAGCAGCACGCCAATGGCGTTCTGGCCATGGGGGCTGAAGACCTCGCCCAGGCTGGTCAGCTCTTTGCTGACGATGGCCGTGGAGGACAGCGCCAGGCCGGCCCCCAACAGGACCGCGGCACTGGGCTGCACGCCCGCCATGTACAGGGCTCCGCCTAACAGCACGCTGGAGACCAGCACCTGCAGGCTGCCCAGGCCGAATACCACTTTGCGCAGGGCGAGCATTTTCGACAGCGAAAACTCCAGGCCCAGGGAAAACAGCAGGAACACCACCCCCAGCTCCGCCAGGTAGGGCAGGCCTTCGGAGTCACTGACCCAACCCAACGCCTGTGGCCCGACCAGCAAGCCGACACACAGGTAGCCAAGGATCGGTGGCAGGTTCAAGCGCCGGAACAGCGCAATGACCACCAGCGATGCCGTAAGAATAATTAAAATATCTCTGAGCATGGGTCGTTCTCTGAGTGATTGCACAGCGTGTCGGGCAGATGGGCAGTCGCGGTGTGGCACAGAACATTCAAGGTGCAGCAAGGGTAGTCCAGCGCTGGCTGGAGCGCGAAGCCGGTGTGCGACGCAGGGCTGTTTACCGGCTGACGCGCCCCCGACCAGCAGGCCGCCGAGCGGGTTCTGGTGGTCTTGCATTAGGGGCGCGCCAGGCCTGGAGCGTCAATCGCGGCAGGGGCCAAATAAGCATTATTGATAAACTGATAACCCTGTCGGCGCAGGCTATGGCGCTAGCGCAGAGGCCTTTCGCCCAGGGCTTCGACCAGTCGCAACAGATAGCCGTCGGGGTCCTGCACGATCAATTCACGCTGGCCGACCTCCACTTCACCCGAGCGATACCAGGCATCGGCAAAGGGGCGAAACAGCGGCCATTGCACAGCGGCCAGGCGGGCCAGGATCGGCTCGACGCGATCCACCGTCATCTGGAAATTGATCCCGCGGCCAAACGGCGCTTGCAGTGCGCCGGTGTGCCATTGCCCGTCGTCCTCGGCGATGTACTGTTCGAGCATCACTTGCACGCCGTCGAAATCCAGGTAGGCAAAGCCTTCTTCGCGGCGTTCGTAGGCGATCTGAAAACCAATCAGGTCGGTCCAGAACGCCAGGCTCTGCTGGATGTCGCTGACCGTCAGTTCGGGGACCATCTTGTTCCGTGTGAGCATACGTATCCTTCGTAGACCTAGTGAGTACTGCGTTGGTGTGGGGCCGTGGTCAATCGACCGTCGGCGCCACCATCCGGGTTTTTTCTGCGCCATTGGCGTTGTGCTGGTAGATCGCTTGCGGCTGGCCCTGCTGATTGAAAAACACCTGGCCGATGCCCGCCGAATTCCACAGGCGTTCGCCGGCTTCTGCGTGCTCGGGCACATGGGGCACCACCTGCATGCGCCGGCGTTTGGTCAGCCAGTTCAGCGGCGAGCGCGGCGAGTACAGCCAGCGGTTGAGGCGGTCGAACCACTCCAGCAGGCTCGGCGGAAATTCATTCTTGATGCCGCTGCTGGTGATTTGCCAGATCCGTGGCCCGGCGGTGCGATGCCGGATCAGCACCTCGTAGACGAACGAGTAATGCACATCGCCGGAGAGGATCACGTAATTGCCGGGCGTGCGCGAGTGGCGAAAGATGTTGAGGATCACCTGCGCTGCGCCACGGTGGGCCATCCAGTTTTCCGCGTCCACCAGCAGCGGGTAGCCGCACCAACTGAAGACTTTCTGCACGGTTTCGATCAGCTTGACGCCGAACACCGGCGCCGGCGACACGATGATGGCGCAGGGGTGGTCGAGCAGTTCCTGCTGCAATTCGCTGAGGGCTTCCCAGTCCAGCAAGCCCGAGGGTTGTTTGAGGTTGAACTCACTGCGCCAGCGCCGGGTGCGGGTGTCGAGCACCACCAGTGCCGGGGTGGTCGGCAGCACGTAGTGCCATTGCTGGAATTTCAGCAGGTCGCCGATCAATTCATCCTGGGCGCTGTTGTCCAGGTAGCCGTCCTGGGGGTTGAGGCCGCGGGTTTTTTCCAGCAGCGCGGTGAAGGCATCCGGGTTGTTGCCCCAGCCCTGGCACAGCATGTAGGCGAGCAGCGCGTTGCCGATGATGCGCTTGGAGAACGGATGGCCGTAGGCGGTTTCCTCCCACTGGGCGCTGAGGTTCCAGTCGTCGGTGATGTCGTGGTCGTCGAAGATCATCAGGCAGGGCAGGTGGGCAAACACCCGGGCGACATTGCCCAGCCCCTGCTTGAAGCCATCGATCCGGGTCTGTTTCAGGGTGTAGCGCTCGCGGCGCTCGGGTGTCAGCACCGGTGGCTGCGGGTCGATCAGGGTCCAGGCGGTCGGGCCCCAGACCAGCAGGTACATGGCCATGACTTCGGCGAAGGTCACCAGGTGATTGTCGGCGCTGCTGCTGGTGAAGATCGGCTTGCGCGCACCGCCGAAAAACCGTTCGCGCAGGCTGTCGTTACTTTCCAGTGCCGGCAGCAGGTCGGCGCGATGGTAGTAGCTGGCCGGGTGCTGGTAGAGCGCGGCGCTGTCTTGCACCACTGCGCCGTCCAGGTGTTCGCCGTATAGCCCCAGCCGTTCGATCAGAGCATGGATGGCCCGCAACATCGGCCCGGCGACATCGTCGGCGTAGACTTGGTCGCCACTCATCATCAGCAGTGCCGGGCGCTGGCTCGGCTCATGGGGCGTCGCCAGCAACTGGTCGACGCAGAGCAAGCCGTCGTTGGCCGGATGATGGGGTTTGCGGCACGAGCCGTGGAGCAGTTGATCGATGCGGCTGCGCAGGACGAAATTCGGCGATTGTGCCGGGTCGTAGAGCAGGTGCGGGGCCCACTGGGCAATGCCGACCAGGCTGGCGTCGTCCTCACGGATCAACAGGTCGTAGTCGATGCTGATGTCCTGGGGCAGGGCGCTGTCCAGGTGGATGTCGATCAGGTGGACAAAGGCATGGGTGCCGACCGGGATGACCTGGCAGCGCGTCGCATCGAGCACCAGGTCGCCCACAGGCGCCAGGCGCAAGGTCAGCGCCAGCTCCCGCGAGCCTACCAGCCACAGCACCAGGCGCGTCGGTTCCAGGCGCCGCAACAGCGGGCCGACCAGGACGGCGGGCAAGGGTGTGGGGGGGGTGGACTGCGGTGCTGGCGTGGACATCCGGGGCGAAGCTCCAGGGCAAAATTAGCCGGCGATGATAACCCAACTTGAAGGCGGCCCTTATCGGCGCAATTCAGTTCATTGCCTGGCGTGCCGGCAGCTCCTGGCCTTGCTCCACCGGCAGCGCTTCGCCCTGGGCGATGATCCAGCGCAGCAGGGCAGTCACCGAGACTCGGTGGCTGCGCTCGACCCACTCCACGCCTTCGGGGCGGTAGAGTTCGATGTAGCGGCTGAGGATCAATTCACGCTGGTCTTCCGACAACCGCAGGCTGGTCTCGCTGCAGTGCAGGCCGGTGTTGGCGCGCTTGACCAGGCGTTGCTCGAGCATCAGCGACGGGCTGTTACGTGGCATCGGTTGGAGCTTCTGTGCAGAGATCGTCGTGCAGCCCGGACGCGCCGCGTTTGCCGTTCTGGACAAAGTCCGCGCGTTTTTCGGCGCTGACGTCACGCAGCGCACTGTACGGGTCCGGCAGGGCTTGCAGGGCGTCGGTCAGCGGCAGCGCTTCGGCGCGCTTGTCGATGGTGCCACCGACACTGGCCACTGTCGTCAGGGTCTCGACGGTATCGCTATGGTCGCCGAACGGGTTGATGGCCACTGCCAGTACCTTGCCTACGGCATCGCGACTGTTGGCGGTCCCGAGCACTGGGACTTCGACGATCGGCCCGTCCGGGATGCCCCAGACGCCGAAGGTCTGGCCGAAGTCCGAGCTGTGGCGCGGGATTTCCAGGGAGTCCGAGACATCGATCACCCCCAGCAGGCCGGCGGTGCTGTTGAGGGTGAAGCGCCCCAGGGTGTTGAGCGAGCGCTGGCCATTGCCTTGCAACAGGTCGTTGAGGAACACCGTCGGTTCGTTGAAGTTGGTCGTGAAGTTGTGCATGCCCAGCTGGAAGAATTCCGGCGTGTAGCCGTAACCCCGGGCGACCGGCGCGACGGCGTACTCGTCAATCACCTGGTTGAAGGCGAAGATCCCGCGGTTCACCGGCTCGGCCGGGTCATACAACGGGTAGCTGACTTGCGCGCAGGTCATCGGGTTATCGGTCGAGGTGCGACTGGAGCATCCGTACAGATAGGTCAAGCTCAACAGCAGTGCGGCATTGCGAAACAGTGCAGGGGAGCGCTTGAACAAAGGCATGGCGAACAGTCTTCGTAGAAAAGGAGCTTGATCCTGGCAGCTGCGCCTTGCACAAAGATGTCTGGTTTTTTACCGCTGCGTCGCTTTGTGACCAGGATGAAATAAATGACGCGGCGCGCCGAATGGTTTTAGATATCCGCACTATCAGTCGTTGAGTGATGCCCGCCGGTGAGCCATCTTTTGATCGTGGACGACGACCTTGAGGTCCTCGATCTGCTGAGTAAGTTTTTTGTCCAGCAAGGTTATGACGTGGCCGTGGCCACCGACGGCGTCGCGCTGTGGGCGGCTATCGAGCAGCAAATGCCGGACCTGATCATCCTCGACCTGATGATGCCCGGCGACAACGGCCTGACCCTGTGCCAGCGCCTGCGCCAGCAATACACCACGCCGGTGATCATGCTCACCGCCATGGGCGAGCTGAGTGATCGGGTGGTGGGCCTGGAAATGGGCGCCGACGATTACCTGAGCAAACCTTTCGACGCCCGCGAACTGCTGGCGCGGGTGCGCGCGGTGTTGCGTCGGGTGGGTGAAGTCCGGCCGTTGACCGGCCAGGTGCCGCATCCGCTGATCAAGTTCGCCGACTGGCAACTGGACCTCACGCGCCGCGAACTGCGCTCGCCGGACCAGGTCATGATCCCGTTGTCGGCCGGCGAGTTCGACCTGCTGCTGGTATTCGTCGAACACCCGCAGCGCATCCTCACCCGCGAACTGCTGCTGGACCTGGCCCGTGGGCGTACCCATGAAGCCTTCGACCGCAGCATCGATGTCCAGGTCAGCCGCTTGCGGCGCAAGCTGGAAATCGACAGCAAACGCCCGGAAATGATTCGCACCGTGCGCAACGGTGGTTACCTGTTCACCCCCAGCGTGACCCGTCAATGAAGGGCTGGCGGGCGGGCTGGTGCCTGCGCTCGCGGGACACCGTGACGCGCTGGATCGCCCTCACCACCATCCTGGCGATGCTCACGTCGCTGGGCTTCTACGCCCTGTTCACCCAGGTGGCCGGGGTGTGGGCCTATCCACCTTTGACCGAGACCGGGCTGCTGGAAAAACTTTCCTCCCTGAGCCGGGTCATTGCCGCTTCCGAGCCCGCGCAACGCCCGCAACTGGCTGCTGCCGCCAGTGACAGTAGCCTGGGAATCCGCTGGAGCCAAAGCCATGCGGCCCTGGGCCTGCCGGTAACCCCTGAGGCGGCCACCCGGGCCAACACGGCGAAGGCCCACCAACTGTTCAACAGCCAGCACCTGGAAGCCTATCAACCGACGGACTGGCCACAACAGGACGGCCAGTACGCCATGGCGATGCAACTGAGCGACGGTTCCTGGCTGATGTTCAGCATGCCTTCGCGCAGTTGGGGCCTGGAGCATTGGGCGCGCAACCTGATCGTGATCGCCCTGGTGTTGCTGTCCACTGGCCTGGTGGCGCTGATCGCCACCCGCCGCCTGGCCCGGCCGCTGCAGACCTTCGCCCAGGGCGCGCGACGCTTTGGCGTGGACTTCCGTGCGCCGCCGATCAAGCCGCTGGGGCCGCTGGAAATCCGCCAGGCGATCCTCGCGTTCAATGCGATGCAGGCCCAGTTGCAGCACTTCATCAAGGACCGCACGCAGATGCTGGCCGCCATCTCCCACGACCTGCGCGCACCACTGACCCGCATGCGCCTGCGCGGCGAGTTCATCGACGACCCGCAACTGCAGGCCAAGTTGTTCCGCGACGTCGATGAGATGCACGCCATGATCAACTCCAGCCTGGAATTCTTCCGCGACAACGCCCGTCTCGAAGAGGCCACGCCGTTCGATCTGGCCGAACTGCTGCAAACCCTGATCGACGATTACCGCGACCAGTCCATCGACATCCCCTTCAGCGGCCCTCCGCGCCTGGCCTACCTCGGCCGGCCGCTGGGGCTCAAGCGGGTGATCACCAACCTGCTGGAAAACGCCCTCAAATACGCCAGCGAACCGGCCATTGAACTGCGCAGCCACGACGACCACGTGACCATCCGCGTCCTGGACCGCGGCCCGGGCATCCCCAAGGAAAGCCACGAACAGGTATTCGTGCCCTTCTATCGCCTGGAAGGCTCGCGCAACAAAAGCACCGGCGGCGTCGGCCTCGGCCTCTCGGCTGCACGGGCGATCGTGCTGGAACATGGCGGCGAACTGACCGTGAGAAACCGCAAGGTCGGCGGGCTGGAGGCGCGGGTGGTGTTGCCGGTGTTGGAGGGGTAGGCAGAAGTCATGCCCCTTTGATGATTTTGACTGTTCGCAGATTTTGCGTACACCCACCCAACCTGTGGGAGCGAGCCTGCTCGCGATAGCGGTGTGTCAGGCACAGTAGATGTTGAAGGCCCCACAATGATTTTTGCTGTTCGCAGATTTTGCGTACACCCACCCAAAAACGCGCTGCCGGGTTATTGGGCACTGACCAAGGCTAGTCTCAAGTCGCGGACCACCGCCGCCTCGACCTCTCCATCCATACCCCCCTGCAGAAACGCCCCACAGCTCGCCGAATGTTCGCCATCCGTGGCCCGATAAACCGCCACCACACTGCCGGGCCCACCGCCGGTATGCCCACACAGTTGCAAGCCCCCCGAGATCGTGCCGCTCATGACTCCCAGGCCATAACCTGCAGACTCCCAGGGTCGGCCAGCTATTGGTCCGCCTAACTGACGCAGGGTCTGCATTTGGCTCAACAAATGATCCGGCAACAACTGCCCGGCCAGTAGCCGATCAAGGAAGGTCACGGCCTGCTGCAGCGGTCCGAGCAACAGGCCGTGATAGACCCACGCCGGATCGTAGCCCGGGGCCATGTCTTGCAGGTCGCCGGGCACTTTGGCGAGCCGTACCTGGACGATATCCAAAGGCGCCAGCGCCCGCTGGATCAGCGCCTCTTCCAGCGCCAGGCCGGTGGTACGCTCAATCAACCGGGCGATATACAGGTAGCCGACATTCGAATAGCCCCAGCCACTGCCCGGCGCATAACGCAGCCGGGCAGCGTCCAGGCGTTGCAGCATCTCCTCGGCCGACCACGCGGTTTCATGCCGGGCAACGGCCGCGTGGTACTCCGCCAGTTCGCCGTAGTCCGCCAGCCCGGCCTCATGCCGCAGCAATTGGCGCAAGGTGAACGGACCTTCCTCGACCGGATCGTCAAGAGCCACCAGGCCATCGCGCACCAGGGTCAGCGCCGTGGCCGCCAGCACGGTTTTACCGAAGCTCCACCAGGGCACGCTGACCGGCTCGGCGGCGGGGGCGAGGGGCAGACCGTTGTTTACCGTGCAGGACATCATCAAGGGTGTACTCATCCATGGGGACCTTTGTTTGTGTGAAGCGCCACAGCTCAATCAAGCCGGGCTATTTTGCGTGAAGTAGCGACTTGGTGCCTGCCCCAGCACCCGCCGGAAAACCCCGGTGAACGCACTCGGGCTGCTGTAGCCCAGATCGGTTGCCACCCGCGTCACGGCCTCGCCATTGCCCAGGCGTACCACGGCCATCAACAGGCACGCCTGCTGGCGCCATTCGACAAAGCTGATTCCGGTCTGCTCGCGAAACAGCCGGGTAAAGGTGCGGCGGCTCATGGCGACCTGGCGACACATGTCGTCGATCCCGATCGCCAATGACGGCTGCTCCAGCAGCTTGCTGCAAGCCTGGGCCAGGCGCGGCTCACTGGGCAGCGGCGCATTGAGCGACAGCGGCTGCATGTCGGCGATTTCGTGCAGCAGCAGGTTCATCAGGTGGCCGTCCCGCTGGTCCTCGGCGTACAGCGCCGGCACGTCCATGGCGCGGATCAACAGTTGGCGCAGCAGCGCCGACACACCAAACACCTGGCAGTGCGCCGGCAGGCCGAGCCGTGTGGCGGCGATGGGGCAGATGTAGCTGTTGAGCATGGTCACCGGCCCGTGCATGTGCATTTCGTGGGGCACATGGGCCGGGACCCAGACGGCCCGTTGTGGGGGCACCACCCAGTTGCCCTGGTCGGTGAACACCGTGATCACCCCGCAGGCGGCGTAGGCGAATTGCCCGCGTTGATGGCTATGCCGAGCGAAGTGCAGGCCGTCGCAATAGTCGTTGGCAGTCACCACGGCGTCGCGGGGCGTGTGTTCGTAGGGATCGATATCAATGTCGCGCATGGCCCAAATCTACCGATCAATGACCTGATAGTGCAAGCGGGCCGTGGCGTTCATTGTCCATAGTGTCGGCCTCATTTTGTGGAATGGCCGAGCATGCAAAACAAACACCTGATCCTCGCCGTGTTGGTGACGGCGGTCTGGGGTCTGAACTTTCCGGTGACCAAGCTGGGTTTGGCGGCGATTGATCCGCTGTTGCTGACGGCCCTGCGCTTCACCCTGGCAGCGTTGCCCTGGGTGTTTTTTGTCCGCCGTCCGCCGATCGCCCTGGGCTGGTTGGCGGCCTATGGCCTGATTTTTGGGGTGGCGATGTGGGCGTTGATCAACCTGGGCATCGAGCTTGGGGTGCCGCCCGGGACGGCGGCACTGTTGGTCCAGTTCAGTGCCTTTTTCACCCTGGGCTGGGGCGTGCTGCTGTTTCGCGAGCGCTTGCGTCTCGGCCAGTTGGTGGGCGTGGGGCTGGCCGTGGTGGGCTTGCTGTGCATCATCGTCAACAGTCCTGGCCAGGCCACGACCCTGGGGTATGCGCTGTTGTTGGTCAGCGCATTCAGTTGGAGTGTGGGTAACGTCATTATCAAACAGTCGAAAGTGCGTGAGATGTTTGCCTTTGTGGTGTGGGCCAGCCTGTTTCCGCCGATTCCCTTGTTGTTCCTGACCTGGCTGGCCCATGGCTCGGCGCCTTTTACCGGGCTGGTCCGGCACTTCGAGTGGCTGGCGCTGTTTTCCCTGCTGTTCCAGGTCTACGCGGCGACTCACTTCTGTTACTGGGGCTGGAACCTGTTGCTGCGCGAGTATCCGGTGTCGAGGGTGGCGCCGCTGTCGTTGCTGATCCCGGTGTTCGGGGTTGCCGGCTCGGTGCTGATGCTGGGCCACCGAGTGGATATCAATGAAGGACTGTCGATCCTGTTGATACTGGCAGCGCTGGTGGCGGGGTTGATCCAGGGCCGCCGACCGCAGCCCAGGACAGCGGCGACCGTTGAACACAAATAATCAACAATTGACCTCGATTTTCCGAGGCCTGTGCCAAGCTGATGGGGTCCCCCAATGGGTCATCACCCCCAGGAAGCCCACACCATGACATCCACGCATTCAGCGCACGTGCGCCGTGAGTTCTACAAAGCCGTCGGCTTCTACTTTCGCGTCGTCTGGCCGATTTTCTCCATCCTGTTTTTGCTGATCGTGGTGTTCGGCCTGATCATCAGCCACCTGGAAGGGTGGGCGCCGTTGGACGGCATCTACTTCGGCTTCGTGACCGGCTTGACCATCGGTTATGGCGAGCTGGTACCCAAGCTGGGCGTCTCGCGGGTGCTGGCCATTCTGCTGGGGTTCAACGGCGTGCTGATGACTGCGATATTCGCGGCAATTAGCGTGCGGGCGATCGAAGTCGCAGTACGCGCGTCGGGCAAGGACGAGTAGGGCGCGCCAGGGCCCTCACTGAATGTCTTTCAGGTAGTCCCTGAGCGCCAGGAGCGGAACCTGCATCTGCTCCAGCGTCTGCGCCTGGCTGAACTCCGCGGCCAGGCGCTGCAGCTCACGGCCCATGGGTTTGTCCACCCCGCCCAGGGCCGCCAGCGCCAGGTCAACGCAGGTCGCCACTTTCAACTGGATCACCGCCACATCACCACGGCGCACCAGCAACTGGAAAACCTCCCGCTGGTAGTCGTCCATGATCGGATCGTCACGCAGGATCGGGCTTTGGCCTTCGCTCTCGTGAACCAGCTTGAGGGCGAAGAGGGCGACGGTTTCCAGGGGGCGGTCCATGGGGATGGGTCCTTGTGCGGTGGTGTGGGTCACTTTACTACGGGCGAAAAAAGACCTTGATAAACAAGGTCTCTTTTTAACTGGCTGGCCGATTATATCTCAGGGGTAGAGGATTGCAGCCAGCACGGCTCAGGCAATCAGCTCGACTTTACCGGTTGCCAGGCGATAGATGCCGCCGACGATTTTCAGATTGCCCTTGTCCAGTGCATCGCTCAACAGGGGAGTGGCCCTCTTCAGGCGCTCGACCGAGTCCTTGACGTTTTGCACGGTGGCGTTTTCCACCAATTCACCTGGTTGCTTGAGCACGCTTTCGATAGAGGGCTTGAGTGCGTCCGTCAGTTTCGGGATGTGCCCGGGGAACACCGTGTGATCCTTGACGGCTTTGATACCGGCCTCGATAGCGCCGCACCGCTCATGCCCCAAGACCAGGATCAGCGGTGCCCCCAGCACCGCGACACCGTATTCAAGACTCGCCAGACCTTCATCGGTAACGAAGTTGCCCGCCACGCGTATGGCGAACAGATCGCCGCGTGCGGTATCAAACGCGTACTCGGGTGCGATACGCGAGTCGGAGCAACTGAGGACTGCCACGAAAGGATTCTGGCCGGAGACCAAGGCTTCACGCTCGTCCTTGAAATCGTGGGTTTCGGAGTTACCGCTGACGTAACGTTCATTGCCGGCCATCAGCCTTTTGAGTGCCTCATCCGGGCTGATGACGTTTTTCGGTTTGGGCGGTGCGGAGGTTGCCTCGGCGGCCTGAGCAAGCCTGCCGGGCAGAGCGCCGGCCAGCAGCAGGGCGCCAGCTCCCAATCCGACCAGACGAAGAAAATGACGACGAGTGTTCACTTTTGAAACAGAGCCTGAATCGCATGATTCACACATGATTGTGTACTCAGTTCAATTCGGTGGGAATGACAGCTTCGGGGAGTGCCTGCAGGGACCTGCGGCACTGGAGTGGTGGAGTCTAGTCGGTCTGTGTGGGTGCGGTTGGCGCCGCTGGCTTCAGATACGGCGCTATGCCGAGGGCTGCCCCTCAGTGTTTATGCCGGTGATGGATATCAGGAAAGTGCGGGTGGCTATGGAGTATGGGGGCGTGTTTGTGCACATGGCTATGAGGCTCAGATGCATCCCACTCAAAGGCGTGTTCATGTTGATGGTGCTCGTCGTGAACGTGCTGATGGTCATGTGTCTGCGGATCGTGTTGATGTTCGTGTGAATGACTCTCGGTGAGGTGGATCCAGACTCCAATCCCCATCAGGCCCGCAGCAACCCAAAACTCCCATGACACGGCTTCGCCCAGAAACAGAATTGAAATAGCTGCTCCCAAGAAGGGAGCGGTAGAGAAATACGCGCCGGTCCGAGCTGTTCCCAGTCCCCGCAAAGCCAGCACGAAAAGCACCAGGCTCACGCCGTATCCCAGGAAACCTACGAGGAGGGTGGGGGCGAGCAGAGACCATTCGGGGAGATGCATGCCCAGCGCAACCCCCAGGGTGCAATTGACCACCCCGGCGACCAATCCCTTGATACCTGCAATGAACAAGGCGTCCGATGCTGAAACCTTCCGAGTAAGGTTGTTATCGACGGCCCAACAAAGACATGCGATTGCTACTGCAGCCGGGCCAACCCAGCCATTGCTCTGTGCTGAAGTTTGCGGCCAGCCCAGCATTACGCCGCCTGCCACTATCGCGATCATTCCAACGACGATCCGCCTATCAGCGTTCTCCTTGAACACCATCCACGCAAGTAGTGCGGTCAACACGGCCTCAAGGTTCAGCAACAGCGAAGCGGTAGTGCCAGAGGTAAGGGTCAGTCCAAACATCAACGACACCGGCCCCAGCACCCCGCCGAAAACAATGGCGCCAATCAGCCACGGCCACTCGGATGCAGTTAAACCGACAGGCTGCCAGCCGCGATCACGGATTAACCGACTGATCGTCAAGCCCAAGCCGCTTCCCAAGTACAGCAACCCGGCGAGCAAGACTGCAGGGACGTCCAGTCCCAGAACCTTGGCAAGCGGTGTGCTGGCACCAAAGAGCGCGGCGGCACCCAAGGCGTAGAAAATGCTTCTGGTCATCATCCGATCCGTAGCGAGGGTATCGATGGCAAACACGATACTCGTCGCAATCGGATAGCGCATTGAATCGTGGCGGGGGCGCTGAAAAGCTGGCGGGGGCCCTGAGGGTTTCTCAAGAGCAACTGCGTTGGACTTCATATCAGTTTAATGAACAACATCGGACGGCTCGCAAACGCCGCAAAGATGACGATACAATGAGACACATTCTCATCAATGCCGTTTGCTTACCATGTCGAAGACGTCGCCCAATGAAGAGCTGATGACTGCGCTGACCCTTCACTACGATTCGCTGGTGGAGTACATCCGGCTTCGTTTCAACGGCAAACACTTTGCTCGTGATCTTGTTCACGACGTTTGTATCCAGATTCTCGAAAAGCCGCCCCAGGAAAAAGTCGCACTGCCTTTGGCATTCCTGCGCAAGATGAGTTTCAACCGCGCCATCGACCGCATCCGCGCCGAGCGCACTCGCAGCCTGTATGTTCTGACGCACCAGTCACCTGAAGAGGCAATGGACAGTTGGGACGGTGCACGGGCAGTCGAATTCGAACAACACGTGCATGCCCTGCTGGCAATCATCGAGGCGCTGCCGGCGCGCCAGCGCCAGGTATTTTTGCTGCACCGTATCCATGGCATGCCGCAACGTGAAATTGCCGATGAGTTGGATATTTCCCTGAACATGGTCACCCAGCATTTTGGCCGTGCAATGGCCGCCATCATTCTGCGCTGGGAGCCTGCACGCCGGCTTGTGCGGCAACAGAAGCAGGTGAAAACATGAATCGGCCGGACACGCTCGACAAAAAACGCCGCCCCGACCTGGACGATCCGTTGCAACCGTTTGCCGAGGCTTTGCGTGAGCGCGTTCCGTCCAGGGAAGCCCTGCTGGCCGAAGGCAAGGCAATGACTGACAGCCGCCGTAAACGCCGGAATGCGGCTTGCGGCGGCCTTCTGGTCCTGGCTCTGAGCAGTGCCGTGTGGTTACTCGACCCCGCCTGGCACACCGAAGATGTTCAGGTCGCACTAGGCCAGCGGCAACAGTTTGAATTGGCCGACGGTAGCCGCGTCGAGTTGAATTCCGGCAGTCACTTGATCATTGAGAAGCGCCTGCGCAGCCGCCAATTGGAGTTACGTCACGGCGAAGCGCTGTTCACCGTCGTGCATGCCGACACGCCCTTTATCGTGCGCAGCCAAGGCGTCAGTGTCCGGGACATCGGTACGGTATTTGATGTGCGCAGTGATGCTCGTGGCGTGGACGTGGCTGTAATCGAGGGTGCCGTTGAGGTCAGCAGCAATCGTTCTGCAGCCGTCAGACTGAACGGCGGCCAGCAACTGCGGGCGTCATCGAGCCACTTTGGCGACGTGCGGCCAGTCAATGTCGCGGCCCTCACCGCCTGGCGTCAGAACAAGTTGCGCTTTGACGGCACCCCTTTGAGCGAGGTGATCGCGGACCTTCAGCATTACCGTAGCAAACCGTTGCGGTTGGCAGATGCGCAGGTCGGCGAATTGCGCCTCTCCGGCGAATTTGACAGCAACTCGGTCGAAGCGCTGATCGGCCTGCTGCCATCGATCCTGCCAGTAAGCCTCGCGCGCGCGGCCGACGGCAGCATCACTTTCAGTAAAGCTCGCTGATAAAAATACCGTCCTTTAAACAAATGAGAATTATTTCCAGATCAACCTCAACATCTGGCTCGGTCCATACGCCAATCCCATGAAGAACGCTTTTATCGACTGTTCGAATGGGGAAATCATGGGTAAGAACACGTCATCGCTTCGCCTGAGCTTGCTCGCGAGCGGCCTGATGCTGGCAGGCACCGTCAACGCACAAGGCGCTGTTTATTCGCTGGATATCCCGGCACAGGCGCTGGATAAATCACTGAACGCGCTGGCGGCGCAGACCGGGAGCCGAATACTGTTCGCCACTGACGTTGCCGAAGGTCGTCAGGCGAGCGCCCTGCATGCGCAATTGAGCGTTGAGCAAGCGCTGGAGCGTATCGTTGGTAACACCGGCCTGGTGGCGCAAAAAACCGCCGATGGCAGTTACCTGATTGCCGCTCCCTACCAGGGCGACGCCCTGGAACTGGGTGCTACCACCATTCAGGGCGCCGGTTTGGGCATCAATACCGAGGACACCCGCTCATACACCACGGGCGCCGTAAGCATCGGTAAAAGCGAGCGTCCCCTCAAGGATATTCCACAGAGCATTACGGTACTCACCGCCCAGCGCATCAAGGACCAGAACATCCAGACCCTGGATGACGTCTACAACGTCCTGCCCGGCGTGATCACCTACGGCTATATGGTGGGGGACAACCAGCCTTACGCCCGCGGTTACCAGATCGACAACTACCAGATCAACGGCATTCCGCTGCCCAACAGCAACAGCATTACCTCGCAGAACTGGGCTGACCTGGTGCCCTACGAACGCGTTGAATTCCTCAAGGGTTCAGCCGGCCTGTTTCAGGGTGCCGGTTCGCCGGGTGGTGCCATCAACCTGGTGCGCAAACGTGCATCAGCGGACTTCCACCTGGGCACCACTACATCCGCGGGGCGTTGGGACAACTATCAACAGCAAGTCGACGTCCAGGGTCCGCTTAACGAAGACAAGAGTGTTCGGGGCCGTTTGGTAACTTCCTACGGCGATCGTGGGTACTTTTATGACAACGCCAAGACCGAGCGGTCTTCGACCTATGGCGTCCTGGAGTTCGACCTGTCGCCACAAACCCTGATAAGCACCGGTTTTTCCTACCAGAACGTGAACAATCGTGGGGTGATGGACTTCGGCCTTCCAGCCTACAAGACCGGTGCGAACATTGACTGGAAACGTTCGACCAACCTGAGTTCGCCATCGGACTACAACGATGTGGAAACCACTCAGGTGTTCCTCGAAGCCAAGCACCAGCTCAACGACGATTGGCGGATGAGCCTGACCACCAACTACACCAAAATGAATCTGGACACCATTTACAGCAACACCGGCGGCCTGATTGATCCGCTGACCCATGGCGGTGGCTACAACTGGGCGGAAAGCCGTTCGGAAAACAACTATCAGTACAACACCGACGCGTACCTCAACGGGCACTTCGAACTGTTCGAACGCCGCCACGAAGTCATCCTCGGGGCCAACGCCACGCACGCCAAGCGCGACTCTGGTCGCTATGACACCCAGTGGTATGCGGAAACGGAAAACATTCCGAACATCCTCGAATTCATCCCGCCAGAATATGATCGCCTGGCCCGCTACCGCACCGTTAAGTCAACGCTCGACCAGCAGGGCGTTTATGGTTCCTTGCGGATGAACGTGCTTGATCCACTGGACGTCATCATCGGTGCCCGCGTCAGTTGGTGGGATTACAGCCAGGACCAGATCGCCGAGCCAAGCGGCGTCTCTAAACCCACCGGCCAGAAAACCAATGCCAAGGTCGTTCCCTTCTACGGGCTGGTATATGAACTGACGCATAACTGGTCGGCGTATGCCAGCTACGCCGAAATCTTCTCCCCACAAACCGACTACATGACGTATGCCGGCAACACCTTGGCCCCACGCTCTGGAGAAACCTACGAGTTGGGTCTCAAGGGCGAGTTTTACGAGGGCGCACTCAACACCTCGTTCGCGATCTACCAGACAAACTTCAATGGCCGGGCACAGATCGACCAGTCTTTTCCCTCGCCGTGCTTTAGCCCGTACACCACGTTTTGCTATATCGCCGGAGGCAAAGTCCGTTCAGAGGGGTTTGAAGCCGAAATCAACGGCCAGGTCATGACCGGGCTGCAACTCAGCGCCAGCTACACCTACACCCGCAGTCGCTATCTGGAAAATCCGGACGATGTCAGCCTGGAAGGCCGCAGCTTCCTGACCCAGATGCCCGCTCATGCGGCGCGGGTGTGGGCCAACTACACACTGCCTGACGAATTCGCCAAGTGGCAGGTAGGTGTCGGCACGCGTATTCAGAGTGGAACCTACATGCTGGGCAGCGGTGTGAAGCACGAAGGTTCGGGCTACGCCCTCTACAATGGCCGTATAGCCTACGACATCAGTAAAAACGTGAACCTGTCGATGAACATCGAAAACATCTTCGACCGTGTCTATTACGCTCAGACCGGGCCAGTAGAGTCGCAAAACTACTATGGTGCACCGCGAAACATGACCTTTACCCTGCGCACCAGTTTCTAGAATAGCGTCTCGCAAACTTCAACCGCGAGCCCGTGAAACTGTTGTTTCACGGGCTCGCTGTGTCTTGTTCGAACTATCAGTCGGGTAGCACCGCCACTGCTTCTATTTCGAACAACATGCCATCCAGCGCCAGACGCGGCACAGGTATCAAGGTACAGGCCGGTGTCGGCGAGGCGCCCCAAAGTTGCTGCAATTGCGCACCGAAAATCTCAAGGCGGGCATGGCTGTGATCGACGATTAATACCGTGAGTTTGGCCACATGGCCGACCTCGGCGCCGACTGAACGCAAAGCCACCTGCAAGTTGGCCAGGGCCTGGCGTACCTGATCGATAAAGTCGGTCGAGAGTTGGCCATCGGCAGTTTCCCCGCCTTGGCCGGCGATAAAGACCAGTCGGGCGCCGGCAGCCACCAGGGCGACATGCGAGTAGCCGTTAGCGCTGGGGTCATATAGCCCCGGCGGGTTGGACAAGGTCAGCATAGGGGAAGGTGTCGACATGGTGATCTCCTGAAAAAGTAGTGCCGCATCCTCAGTGGATGGGCAAGGCTATCGGACGCATCGGCGCCGCATCCGCTCCGCGCAGCTTCAACGAGGCTCCGACAAAGGCGAATTGGTAGACTTGATCCCGGGACAAACCTTCCAAATTCACCAACTCAATGATCGGCGCGCCCTGCATGGCCAACAGATAGGTGTGCAGCGGCAGATAGTTGCCCTCGACCTCGGAAGGGAAAGTCTCAAAACTCAAGTTGTCGGCACCGACCACCATGGCGCCGCTGGTCTCCACCAGAAACTTCGCCGCATCCAGGCTCAGGCCCGGCGGGTTGGCCATGTAGACCTGGGCGTGCTCATAGTCACGCATGCGCCCGGTGCGAATCAGCACCACATCGCCCTTTTCCAGCGCCACTCGCTGCTTGGCCAGCGCCTGCTGTAAATCACTGCGGGTGATTCGGTAGCTGTCCGCCAATTGCTCCAGGCCCTTGGCTGCGGCCACATCGATCATCACCCCGCGGGCGATGATCGGCGGCAGCTTTTCTGCTCCCGTGACATTCCAGCCACGGTCGCCGAGGTGCTGGTCGGCACGAAAGCCGTTCCAGATCTTGCCGTCGAGGCCAAAGTGATTGAGCGCGTCGATGTGGGTGCCCATGTGGGCATACATAGACACCGCCGAGCCGCTGTAGCTGACGTGTTGATTCATCGGCTGGCCAACCTGCATCGGGTCGGCGATGACATTGCCGTGTGGGGTGTGGGTCATCCACATCTGGTACGGCGGATCACCTGCTGCTTGCCAACTGGGCATACCGACAAAATATTCCACCGCCAGGTCGTAGGCCTGGGCCCCATTGACCCGGGACATGATTGCCGCCTGCGACTGCGGGGTCATCAGGTTCAGACGCCCGATCTCATCCTTCTCGCCCCAAGGGCTGATACCCACTTCGGGCTTGACCGGCGCGCCAGCGCTGCACAGTGAGCTGAGCACCGACAAGACGGCCAGCCCGGTAAGGTTTTTGATCCACGAACTCAACAACATGCCATGACTCCTGTAAGGGGAGCAGCCATGTTATGGGTAGCTAATTGATAGATAATCAGGCCTCCGATTGATTGATATTCAACCCAGGAGAAACAATATGGATGTGTTGGTGGCCATGCGTACCTTTCGCCGCGTGGTTGAGCGCGATAGCTTCAGCCTTGCCGCCGTCGACCTCGGGCAATCCACAGCCGCAGTGAGCAAACAGGTACGACAGTTGGAGGAGCGCCTGGGCAGCCTGCTGCTACTGCGCACCACTCGCCGTATGAGCTTGTCGGAGGCCGGCCAGGCGTACTTCAGCGAATGCTGCCACCTGCTCGATGAGCTGGACGCCCTGGAGCGTGCGACCCAGGTCGGCGCCAGCGAACCCAGCGGTCGTTTACGGGTCAACGCGCCGCTGTCGTTTGGCCTCAAGGTGCTGTCGCCGATCTTGGTGGCGTTCATGCAGCGTTACCCAGAACTCAAGGTCGAACTCACCCTGAACGACCGCCTGTTGGACGTAGTCAGCGAGGGTTTTGATGTTTCGCTGAGGATCCGCAGCCGTCTGCCCGACTCCTCGCTGATCGCCCGACGCTTGGGCGAAGTTCAGCAGGTGATCTGCGCCGCTCCGGCCTATTTGCAAGCCAAAGGCACTCCCCAGAGTGTTGAAGATCTGCGCGAACACAGCTGCCTGGCCTATCGCCTGGCCGAGTACCCCGACAGTTGGCACCTGCAAGGCCCGCAAGGCAGTAGCCGCCTGGAACTGCCAGTGCGCCTTGCGGTGGACAACAGCCTGATGCTGAGCGACATGTTGCAGGCAGGCCTGGGTATTGGCGCTCTGCCTTCGTTCATCGCCCAGCCTTTGCTCGACAGCGGCCAGTTGCTGCAGGTGCTCCCCGGGCAATCGATGCCTCGGCGCTCGATCTATGCGCTTTACACGAGCCATAGGCATGTGCCGCAGAAAGTGCGGGTATTTGTCGACTTCCTCGCCAATGCACTGGAAACGCTAGCGCTGATGAGCACGCCCACAGGTGCCACGGGCACTGCTGGACTCGGGCGCGCATGAAGCTGTTGCGAGATCGGATACCACTGCGTGCTTCAAGCAATCAGCATCGCCGCGGCGGCCGCCACCATGATCGCCGCCGCGCCGCGGAACAGCCACTGCTGGGCTCTCCGGCTCGATAGCAGGTGCCGGACACGCACCGCGCTGACAATGAACAGTGCGCCAACGCCCAATAGAACGAGAATGGTCAATGGCACCAGCATCAGTCCCCACGTCTGTAGCGAGATTGTTTCAAGGTTGATCACGAGCGGCAACAACGCAAGATAGAAGCCTATGGTCTTCGGGTTGCCCAAGGTAATGGTCAGGCCTGATATCGCCGCCGACAGCAGTTCCTTTTTCTTCGCTGGTTGACCTATTTCAATAGCCTGATGGTTGGCGAACCAGAATTGCCAAGCCAGATAGCACAGGTACAGCGCAGCCGCCCAGCGCACCAATTGGAACAGTGCATCGAAGTGCGCGGCAATCATCGCCAGTCCAAAGATGGCAAATGACAAGTAAGTCAGATCGCCGAGTATCAACCCAAACAGCAGGCAAAAGCCCGATAGGGTGCCACCGCTGACGCTCCGTGCTACCAGCGCGGCCATGCCGGGACCGGGAATGGCCGCTGCGATGCCCAGCGCTGCCGTATAGGTAAGTGCTTGTGATACGTTGAGCATATCGCTTTTCTCGGATTGTTTATTATTAGGTTGCTGGTTTCTTACATACTCGGAAGTCAAGATGAAATGATTTCACCTGAGTCTTTCATCTACGCCATGGCTGCGTTCTAAAAAATACGGCATCTCAGCAGTTCATTTAAATAACGAAAGATTGCCCGTCAACTTGCTGATGCTTTTCTGTGGCCCAACCAAACCGAGGGCAACCAACTCTATTCCTGAACTATCGGCCTCGCAGATACGCGCTTCATATTCCTGATACGTCTTGCAGGATTGCGCCAGGGCGCTGAAGGGCATGCTATGAATTTCATTGTCCAGCAGCGCTTTCTTATGGAGTTCCTGCAAGTGATCACTGCTGGATCGCAAAATTGGCAAAGGTGCGTATATGACTCCAGGGTAATTAACCTCGTCACTGCTTTGCAGGGCAGGTCCAACCAGACCCTCTACCGAACGTCCTAGACTGACACCTATGACGCTTACCGCATTTACTGCATGTCCCAACCCCAGCGTGTTGTCGACGACAATTACACATTTGTGAACGGCAGCATCGAAATTCATATACACCTCGATTCCATCTATAAAACGTTGGTTATGTTGATTTTATCAATGACGTCAGATCGCGATCACTTATCCATAGTCGTTTTTCCGCTTAATTACACTTTAGGGCGCTTTAGTTTTCTTGCATTTATGCCTGAGCTTCAGTCCGCCTTGGATATATTTTTCGATTTGTGCCTGGAGGCTGAGGCCCTGTACATCCGATGTCAGATGCTGAAGAAATACTATCGCCTTTAGACGGGTAATTTTTTTCTACTTTGATCCGTGGGAGGATCGGTTCTGGTAGGATTTACCTCTTTATTGCGAGAGGTGGGAATTTATGACCGATCAGATGCTCAGTCTGACAGATATTAAAATCCTTACAGCCTTGCAGCAGGATGGCAGGATCACCAACCAGACCCTGGCCGACCAGATCGGCATGTCGGCCTCGCCCTGCTGGCGCAGAGTTCGCCAGTTGGAAGAACATCGTTATATTCAGGGCTACCGGGCGGTGTTGGACCGACGCAAGATCGGCTTAGGGGTGATGGTGTTTGTAAGGGTCAGAATCGACCATCACAGCGAAGCCGAGGCCCAGAAGTTCGAGCAGCAAGTGATGCAGCTGGAGGGTGTGGTGGCGTGCTACAGCATCGGTGGCGACGCGGACTTCCTGATGCAGGTAGTGGCGCGTGATCTCGACTCTTTTTCTGACTTTGCGATGTCGGTGGTCCGACAGCTGCCTGGCATCAAAGAGATGCAGAGTATGTTTGTGCTCAAGGAGATCAAGCCTTTCGTCTCGTTCCCGGTCAAGCGCTCCCCAGAAGCTTGAGGACAGCTATCCAGGCTTCGGTTAGTTATGCGGCAGCAACCGCTTACCCCCAGGTAACCTCAAAATCGGACTGCCCCTCGCGCTAAAACTGCGTCCGAACCAAACTCAATCGGTGGCCTTGTCAACGGCCCAGCCCACCAGCACAAACGGCAACAGGGGGATCATGAGCACAGTGATCCACGCGCCCTCGTAGGCATCGTCGATCTTATCGCCCACGCCTCGTTCAGATGGAGCAGTGACAGTGTTCCTTGCGGATCATTTCCGGGCGGATCCGCCCATCAAGCAAGACCTCATAGGGATCGCCTTGCTCATCGATACGATTGAAAACCTGGGAGCCCATGCCGTTCTCGCCTCCGGGAGCGGAAAGCGCCTTGAACTCATCGCTGGAAAGCGGCTGATTCAAGGTGTAGCCGTAAACCTGAGGGACTTTGAGCGGTTCCTTCACAGGTTTTGCGGCGCACCCGATCAAGGATGACGCGATAATCGAAAGGCTCAGCGCGGCACAGAGCATCCTGTTCATGAATCGTCCTTGAGTTGCGTGCGGCACCTGGGGGCAGGGGTAAACAGACAGGCACAAAAAAACCGGCTCAAATGGCCGGTTTCTTTGGGTCTGAAAGCCTGGTAGAGACTTTCAGATACTGCTATATGGTGCCCCGAGGGAGACTCGAACTCCCACTCCTTTCGAAAACGGATTTTGAATCCGCCGCGTCTACCAATTCCGCCATCAGGGCTCAATGGCGGCGAAGTATAGAGAGGAGATAACCGTCGGTCAATCAGGTACATGGAGAATTTTTGATATTTCCGCTAGACTTCCCGGCCCTGCTAGACGAACCCCATCATGCGCGTTGCTGACTTTACTTTCGAACTCCCTGATTCGCTGATCGCTCGCCACCCTTTGGCTGAGCGGCGCGGCAGTCGCCTGCTGACCCTGGATGGGCCTAGCGGCGCCCTGGCGCACCGTCAATTCACTGATTTGCTTGAGCATTTGCGCCCGGGCGACTTGATGGTGTTCAACAATACCCGGGTGATTCCGGCGCGCCTGTTTGGCCAGAAGGCTTCCGGCGGCAAGCTGGAAATTCTGGTGGAGCGGGTGCTCGACAGTCACCGCGTGCTGGCCCATGTGCGTTCCAGCAAGTCGCCCAAGCCTGGCTCGAAGATCCTCATCGACGGTGGGGGCGAGGCCGAGATGCTGGCGCGCCACGATGCGCTGTTCGAGCTGGGGTTTGCCGAGGAAGTGTTGCCGCTGCTCGACCGCGTCGGGCATATGCCGCTGCCTCCTTATATAGACCGTCCGGATGAAGACGCCGACCGCGAGCGCTACCAGACGGTGTACTCCGAGCGCCTGGGCGCAGTGGCGGCGCCGACGGCGGGGCTGCATTTCGATCAGCCGCTGCTGGAGGCGATTGCCGCCAAGGGCATCGAGACTGCGTTCGTGACCCTGCACGTGGGGGCTGGCACCTTTCAGCCGGTGCGTGTCGAGAAGCTCGAAGACCACCACATGCACAGCGAGTGGCTGGAAGTCGGCCAGGACGTGGTGGACGCAGTGGCGGCCTGTCGGGCGCGCGGTGGGCGGGTGGTGGCCGTGGGGACCACCAGCGTGCGTTCGCTGGAAAGTGCAGCGCGCGATGGCGTGCTCAAGCCGTTCAGCGGCGACACCGATATCTTTATTTTCCCGGGCCGGCCGTTCCATGTGGTCGATGCCCTGGTCACCAACTTCCATTTGCCCGAATCCACGCTGTTGATGCTGGTTTCGGCGTTCGCCGGGTACCCCGAGACCATGGCCGCCTATCAGGCAGCCGTCGAGCATGGGTACCGCTTTTTCAGCTACGGTGATGCGATGTTCATCACCCGCAATCCCGCACCGCGCGGCCCAGAGGAAACAGCATGAGTCGCACCTGTCGTATGTCTTTCGAACTTTTGGCCACCGACGGCAAAGCCCGTCGGGGGCGCCTGACGTTCCCGCGTGGCACCGTCGAGACCCCGGCGTTCATGCCGGTGGGTACCTACGGCACGGTCAAGGGCATGTTGCCGCGGGATATCGAGGCCACTGGCGCCGAGATCATCCTGGGTAATACCTTCCACCTGTGGCTGCGTCCTGGCACTGAAGTGATCAAGAAGCACGGCGACCTGCACGATTTCATGCAGTGGAAAGGCCCGATCCTGACCGACTCCGGTGGTTTCCAGGTGTTCAGCCTGGGCGCCATGCGCAAGATCAAGGAGGAGGGCGTGACCTTCGCCTCGCCAGTGGACGGCGCCAAGGTGTTCATGGGCCCGGAAGAGTCGATGCAGGTCCAGCGTGACCTGGGCTCCGACATCGTGATGATTTTTGACGAATGCACGCCGTACCCGGCCGACGAAGACGTGGCGCGGATCTCCATGGAGCTGTCGCTGCGCTGGGCCCAGCGTTCGAAAAACGCCCATGGCGAGAACACCGCGGCGCTGTTCGGGATCGTTCAGGGCGGCATGCACCAGGACCTGCGCATGCGCTCCCTGGAAGGCCTCGACAAGATCGGTTTTGACGGCCTGGCCATTGGCGGCCTGTCGGTGGGCGAGCCCAAGCACGAGATGATCAAGGTGCTGGACTACCTCCCGGGCCAGATGCCGGCTGACAAACCTCGTTACCTTATGGGTGTTGGCAAGCCGGAAGACTTGGTTGAGGGTGTGCGCCGCGGGGTGGACATGTTCGATTGCGTGATGCCAACCCGTAATGCCCGCAATGGGCATCTGTTCATTGATACTGGTGTGCTGAAGATCCGTAACGCGTTTCATCGCCATGATGATTCGCCGCTCGATCCGACCTGCGATTGCTATACCTGCCAGAACTTCTCCCGCGCTTATCTGCATCATCTGGACAAGTGCGGCGAAATGCTGGGAAGCATGCTCAATACCATCCACAATTTGCGCCATTACCAAGTGCTTATGGCTGGTTTGCGCGAGGCTATTCAACAGGGTACATTGGCCGCCTTTGTCGATGCCTTCTATGCCAAGCGCGGGTTGCCTGTTCCGCCTTTGGACTGAGTTTTAAAACGTTTAAGACACTAATTCTGCAACTGGAGTGCTAAATGAGCTTTTTTATCTCGAATGCGATGGCAGACGCCGCTGCACCTGCTGCCGGCCCTGCTGGCACTGGCTTTGAGTGGATTTTCCTGGTCGGTTTCCTGGTCATCTTCTACCTGATGATCTGGCGTCCACAGGCCAAACGCGCCAAAGAGCAGAAGAACCTGCTGAGCAACTTGCAAAAAGGTGATGAAGTTGTGACCTCCGGCGGCATCGCCGGCAAGATCACCAAAGTAGCGGATGATTTCGTGGTTCTCGAAGTTTCTGACTCGGTAGAGCTGAAGTTCCAGAAAGGCGCCATCGCTGCCACGCTGCCAAAAGGCACGCTGAAAGCGATCTGAGTTTCATCTTCTACCAATCGACGGGGCGCGCAAGGCGCCCCGCGTCATAAGCGGGCGGCGTGATGCTGAACAAATACCCTCTGTGGAAATACGTACTGATCCTGGCGGTGCTGGCGATCGGTCTGGTTTATTCCGCTCCCAATCTTTACCCTGATGACCCGGCCATTCAGGTCAGCGGTGCAAGCACTGCGCTGCAGGTCAATCAGGCGGATCTGGATCGTGTGAGCAAAGCGCTCAACGAGTCCGGGATCACCGTCAAGGCAGCCACGCTGGCAGCCAACGGCAAGGGCGGCCTGATTCGCCTGACCAAGCAGGAAGACCAGCTTCCGGCCAAGGACGTCGTGCGCAAGGCCTTGGGTGATGACTATGTCGTTGCACTGAACCTGGCACAAACCACCCCGCAATGGCTGCGCAGCCTCGGCGCGCACCCGATGAAGCTGGGTCTGGACTTGTCCGGTGGTGTGCACTTCCTCCTGGAAGTGGACATGGACAAAGCCATCGACGCCCGCATGAAAGTCTACGAAGGCGACGTCAAGAGCCTGTTGCGCAAAGAGCGCCTGCGCTATCGCAGCCTGCCGCAACTCAACGGTGCCATCCAGCTGGGCTTCACTGATGAAGCAGCCCGCGAACAGGCCCGTGCACTGATCCGCAAGAGCTTCAGCGATTTCGACATTGTTCCCGCCGACCTCAATGGTCAGCCGGTACTGCGTCTGGCGATGACCCCGGCCAAGCTGGCGGAAATCCGTGAGTACTCCATCAAGCAGAACTTGACCACGGTACGTAACCGCGTCAACGAGCTGGGTGTTGCCGAGCCTATCGTTCAGCGTCAGGGTGCCAACCGCATCGTGGTTGAGCTGCCAGGCGTGCAGGACACTGCCGAAGCCAAGCGAATCCTGGGCAAGACGGCCAACCTTGAGTTCCGTCTGGCAGCAGAGCCGGGCGCGTCCAAAGCCACTTCCGAGATGTTCGAATTCCGCGAGGGCAAGCGTCCTCCTGCGCAGATCGAGCGTGGCCTGATCATCACTGGCGACCAGGTAACTGACGCCAAGGCCGGTTTCGGCGAGCACGGCACCCCAGAGGTGAACATTCGCCTGGACGGTCATGGCGGCGAGCTGATGAACCGTGCGACCCGCTCCAACGTCGGTCGCAGCATGGCGGTGATCTTCATCGAGCAACGTCCGGTGACCACCTACGTCAAGCAGGTCGTCGACGGCGTCGAGAAAGACGTGGCGGTGCAAACCTTCAAGGAAGAGAAGAAGATCATCAGCCTGGCGACTATCCAGTCGCCGCTGGGCGCGCAGTTCCGCATCACTGGCCTGAACGGCCAGGGCGAATCCTCGGAGCTGGCGTTGCTGCTGCGCGCCGGTGGTCTGGCGGCCCCGATGTACTTCGCTGAAGAACGTACCATCGGTCCAAGCCTGGGTGCTGACAACATCACCAAGGGTATCGATGCGTCGCTGTGGGGCATGCTGTTCGTGTCGCTGTTCATCATGGCCATCTACCGTTTCTTCGGCCTGATCGCCACCGTGGCGCTGGGCGTGAACATGGTGTTGCTGCTGGCCCTGATGTCGCTGCTGGGTGCAACCCTGACCCTGCCAGGCATCGCCGGTATCGTCTTGACCATGGGTATGGCGGTCGACGCCAACGTACTGATCTTCTCGCGGATTCGTGAAGAGATCGCGGCGGGCATGACGGTGCAGCGGGCGATCAACGAAGGTTTCGGGCGCGCATTCACCGCGATTCTCGACGCCAACCTGACCACCTTGCTGGTGGGCGGGATTCTGTTTGCCATGGGCACAGGTCCGGTCAAGGGCTTCGCCGTGACCATGTCCCTCGGGGTTCTGACCTCGATGTTCACGGCCATCATGGTTACTCGTGCGATGGTCAACCTGATCTTCGGCGGTCGTGACTTCAAGAAGTTGTGGATTTAAGGGGCTGCCATGTTACGTACAATCAACTTCATGGGCGTTCGCAACGTAGCGTTCGGCGTCACATTGTTCCTCACGGTGCTGGCGTTGTTCAGTGTTGCCACCAAGGGCATGAACTATGGCCTGGACTTCACCGGCGGTACGCTGATCGAGCTGACCTATGAGCGTCCGGCCGATGTGACCAAGGTGCGTGAGCAACTGGTTACCTCGGGTTATCACGAGGCGGTGGTGCAGAGCTTTGGTGCGACCACCGACTTGCTGGTGCGCATGCCAGGCGAAGACCCACAACTGGGTCACCAGGTAGCCGAGGCCTTGCAGAAGGTCGGCGGCGACAACCCGGCCGTGGTCAAGCGCGTCGAGTTCGTCGGCCCGCAGGTAGGTGAAGAACTGCGCGACCAGGGCGGCCTCGGCATGCTCATGGCGCTGGGCGGCATCTTGATCTACCTGGCGTTCCGCTTTCAGTGGAAGTTTGCGGTCGGGGCCATCGTGTCGCTGATCCACGACGTGATCGTGACCATCGGTATCCTGTCGTTCTTCCAGATCACCTTCGACCTGACGGTGCTGGCGGCGGTACTGGCGATCATCGGTTACTCGCTCAACGACACCATCGTGGTATTCGACCGGGTGCGTGAGAACTTCCGCGTACTGCGCAAGGCGACGCTGATCGAGAACATCAACATCTCGACCACCCAGACCCTACTGCGCACCATTGCCACCTCGGTTTCGACCCTGTTGGCGATCGCCGCGCTGTTGTTCTTCGGTGGCGACAACCTGTACGGCTTCTCCCTGGCCCTGCTGGTGGGTGTATTGGCGGGTACTTACTCGTCGATCTACATCGCCAACGTGGTGCTGATCTGGCTGAACCTGAGCAGTGAAGACCTGATCCCTACGGTCAACACCGATAAGGAAGTGGACGACCGTCCTTGAGACGTTTTCCCACTTGGTAGTACCCAAAAAGGCGCGAGTATTGAACTCGCGCCTTTTTTTGTGCTCCAAGGCTGGGAGAAGCGCGGGCATGTCCCGCATGTGATGGTCAGGAGGTTCATGTGAACAAGTCGTTGCTGGTTGGTGCGGTATTGGGTGCTGTCGGTGTGACTGCCGGGGGTGCTGTTGCCACCTACAGCCTGGTAAAAAGCGGCCCTGAGTATGCGCAAGTACTGGCCGTTGAACCGGTCAAGAAACAGATCAAGACTCCACGTGAAGTGTGCAAGGACGTGACCGTGACCCGTCAGGCGCCGGTCAAGGATCAACACCAGATCGCAGGTACCGTGGTCGGTGCGCTGGCCGGTGGCCTGTTGGGTAACCAGATCGGTGGCGGCACCGGCAAGAAGATCGCCACGGTCGCTGGTGCGGTAGGTGGCGGTTATGCCGGTAACAAGGTGCAGGAGGGCATGCAGGAGCGTGACACCTATACCACCACGCAAACCCGCTGCAACACGGTCAATGACATCAGCGACAAGGTCGTAGGCTACGACGTGCGTTATTCGCTCGACGGCAAGGAAGGCAAGGTGCGCATGGATCGCGATCCAGGCAACCAGATTCCGGTCAACAAGGAAGGTCAGTTGGTCCTGGGCCAGAACGAACCGGCTCAATAAAGGGTTCGGATTAAAAAAGAAGCACCCTGCGGGGTGCTTTTTTGTGCCCGCGATCCATGCACCGCCGCAATCCCCTGTAGGAGGGCAAATGGCAGGCATAAAAAAAGCACCCCGCAGGGTGCTTTCTCTGTCGCTGGAAGCTTAGCGTTTCAGCGAGGCTGGCAGGTGCGGCTGGATGGCCGTCAGGACTGCCTTGAAGCATTTGGTGTTGCCGGCAACGATGTGGCCTTTTTCGAGGAAGTCGTGACCGCCGGTGAAGTCGCTCACCAGGCCGCCTGCTTCCTGGATCAGCAGGGCGCCTGCAGCCATGTCCCACTCGGACAGGCCCGACTCCCAGAATGCGTCGAAACGGCCGGCGGCGACGTACGCCAGGTCCAGGCTCGCGGCGCCAGCGCGGCGGATGCCGGCAGTCTGGCCAGCCAGGGCGCGGAACATGCCCAGGTAGTTATCGAGATTGTCCATCTGGTCGTCACGGAACGGGAAGCCAGTACCCAGCAGGGCGCCGTCCAGGCTGGTACGACCGCTGACGCGCAGGCGACGACCGTTCAGTTGGGCGCCACGGCCACGGCTGGCGGTGAATTCTTCCTGGCGAACCGGGTCCAGGACCACGGCGTGTTCCAGGCGACCACGGTATTTGCAGGCGATGCTGACGGCGAAGTGGGGGATGCCACGCAGGAAGTTGGTGGTGCCGTCCAGTGGGTCGATGATCCACAGGTACTCTTCGCCTTCGATGCCGGTGCCAGCGTGCATGCCGGTCTCTTCACCGAGGATCGAGTGGTTCGGGTAGGCTTTGCGCAGGGCGTCGACGATTTTCTGTTCGGCCGCGCGATCCACTTCGGACACGTAGTCCTTGGCGTCTTTTTCATCGACCTTGATGGTATCCAGGCGCTCGATGGAGCGGAAAATCAATTCACTGGCGCTGCGGGCGGCGCGCAGCGCGATATTCAGCATGGGCTGCATGGATGTGTCACCTAAGGTTGTTAAAGAAAGCCGAGCATTCTAGCAGAAAGTTTCTACAGGTGAACGACGACGTTTGCTTTCGTAGCTTAACTTTAGGATGAACTGTAAGATTTGCGACCAAATTCCCTGTCAGAGAGCGCCTCCCTTGCTGCAGAACATTCGTGTCGTCCTGGTCAATACCAGTCATCCGGGAAACATCGGTGGGGCTGCGCGTGCCATGAAGAACATGGGGCTGTCGCGCCTGGTGCTGGTGGAGCCGCGGCTGTTTCCCCATCACGAGGCCGATGCACGGGCCTCGGGTGCCGGCGATATCCTGGAAAACGCACAAGTGGTCGCCACCCTGGAAGATGCGCTGGTGGGCTGTAACCTGGTGCTTGGCACCAGCGCGCGCGATCGTCGCATTCCCTGGCCGCTGCTCGATCCGCGCGAGTGCGGGACCAAGGTGGTCGAGGAAGCGGCGTCCGGTGCCGAGATTGCCTTGGTGTTTGGTCGTGAAGATTCCGGCCTGACCAATGAAGAGCTGCAGCGATGTCATTATCACGTGCACATTCCTTCGGACCCTGAGTTCAGCTCGCTGAACCTGGGGGCCGCGGTGCAGGTGTTGAGCTATGAAGTGCGCATGTCCTGGTTGGCCGCGCAAGGTCAGCCAAGCAAGGTCGAGAAGGAAGAAGTGGCGTCCACCAAGAGCGGTGAGCTGGCGACCATGGATGAGCTGGAGCGATTCTATGAGCACCTGGAGCAGACCCTGGTGGCCATCGAGTTTCTCGATCCGGAAAAACCGCGACACTTGATGGCGCGCCTGCGCCGGCTGTACGGACGAAGCTCGGTCAGCCGGGCGGAGATGAATATTTTGCGTGGCATCCTCACGGAAACCCAGAAAGCGGCCCGTGGTGAGCTCCTTAAGCGGAAGGATTAATGATGTTCGAGCGTTTGCGTGAAGATATCCAGAGCGTTTTCCACCGAGACCCGGCGGCACGTAATGCATTCGAAGTGCTGACCTGCTACCCGGGCATGCACGCGATCTGGATTCATCGCCTGTCGGCGGCGCTGTGGGGGTGGGGCTGGAAATGGCTGGCGCGGTTGGTATCGAACTTCGGTCGCTGGTTGACCGGGATCGAGATTCACCCGGGTGCCAAGGTCGGCCGACGCTTCTTTATTGATCACGGTATGGGCATCGTCATTGGTGAAACCGCCGAGATCGGTGATGACGTGACGCTGTATCAGGGCGTGACCCTGGGCGGTACCAGCTGGAATAAAGGCAAGCGCCACCCGACGCTGGAAGATGGTGTGGTGGTGGGTGCCGGCGCCAAGGTGCTGGGGCCGTTCACCGTAGGGGCGGGCGCCAAGGTCGGCTCCAATGCGGTTGTGACCAAGGCGGTGCCGGCCGGTGCGACTGTGGTCGGGATTCCAGGGCGGATCATCGTCAAGTCCGACGACGAGCAGGAGGCCAAGCGCAAGGCCATGGCCGAGAAGATCGGATTTGATGCCTACGGTGTCGGCGAAGACATGCCTGACCCGGTGGCACGGGCCATTGGTCAGTTGCTCGACCACCTGCAGGCGGTGGATGGTCGTCTGGAAGGGATGTGCGGCGCGCTGAAAGACCTCGGCAGCCCGTACTGTGCCAAGGACCTGCCTGAGTTGCGCGAAGAAGATTTCGCCTGTGTGAAAGACAAGGATCAGACCCAGGCCAGCTAGACCGAGTCGCCCCCATCGCGGGCGAGCCCGCTCCCACAAGGTCTTCGGTGATGCACAGCCTGTGTTGGCACCGAAAATCCCTGTGGGAGCGGGCTTGCCCGCGATGAACGATCACGCGGTACTGCTGGCTGTAACCCGCACGGCTTTGCTATGATACGCGCGCTCTTTTGCAGGTAAACCTGACTAAAGTACTAGGTCTTATAGTTGACTTAAATACTCGGGAATTGCATACTCCTCCCATCCCGAAACTCCGCGGTAATTGTCCATGCGACTGACTACAAAAGGCCGATACGCTGTCACCGCCATGCTTGACCTGGCGTTGCACGCGCAGCATGGGCCTGTGTCCCTGGCTGACATTTCCGAGCGCCAAGGCATTTCCCTGTCCTACCTCGAACAGCTTTTTGCCAAGTTGCGCCGCAGCAACCTGGTTTCCAGTGTTCGTGGTCCTGGCGGCGGCTACCAGCTGTCGCGTGACATGCAGGGGATCCAGGTTGCTCAGGTAATCGACGCGGTAAATGAATCGGTTGACGCTACCAAGTGCCAGGGTCTGGGTGATTGCCACGGCGGCGATACCTGTCTGACCCACCACTTGTGGTGTGATCTGAGCCTGCAAATCCACGAATTTCTCAGCGGTATCAGCTTGGCTGATCTTGTCACTCGCCGTGAGGTACAAGAAGTAGCCCAGCGTCAGGACCAGCGTCGTTGCAACAGCAAGTCGCCGCGCCTGGACAAGATTGAAGCGTCCGCCGTCGAATGACAGCCAAAGAGCTAGCGGCACGCCAGCCAGCCTGATTTAGGAGATAGTCCATGAAATTGCCGATTTACCTTGATTACTCTGCGACCACCCCGGTTGATCCGCGTGTCGCGCAAAAGATGAGTGAATGCCTGCTGGTCGACGGAAACTTCGGTAACCCGGCGTCCCGCTCCCACGTGTTCGGCTGGAAAGCCGAAGAATCGGTCGAGAACGCTCGCCGCCAGGTCGCCGACCTGGTCAACGCCGACCCGCGTGAAATCGTCTGGACCTCCGGTGCCACCGAGTCCGACAACCTGGCAATCAAGGGTGCGGCACATTTCTATGCCACCAAAGGCAAGCACCTGATCACCACCAAGATTGAGCACAAGGCTGTCCTCGACACCATGCGCCAACTGGAGCGTGAAGGTTTCGAAGTGACCTACCTCGAGCCGCGCACCGATGGTCTGGTGACTCCGGAAATGATCGAAGCTGCACTGCGTGACGACACCATCCTGGTTTCGGTCATGCATGTGAACAACGAAATCGGCACCATCAACGACATCGCCGCCATCGGTGAGTTGCTCCGTTCCAAGGGCATCCTGTTCCACGTCGACGCCGCACAGTCCACTGGCAAGGTCGAGATCGACCTGCAGAAGCTGAAAGTCGACATGATGTCGTTCTCCGCCCACAAGACCTACGGCCCTAAAGGCATCGGCGCACTGTACGTGAGCCGCAAGCCGCGTGTGCGCATCGAAGCGACCATGCACGGTGGCGGTCATGAGCGTGGCATGCGCTCCGGCACCCTGGCCACTCACCAGATTGTCGGCATGGGCGAAGCCTTCCGCGTAGCCAAGGAAGACATGGTTGCCGAGAACGTGCGCATCAAGGCCCTGAGCGACCGCTTCTACAAGCAGGTCGAGCATCTGGAAGAGCTGTACGTCAACGGCAGCCTGACCGCCCGCGTTCCGCACAACCTGAACCTGAGCTTCAACTACGTTGAAGGCGAATCGCTGATCATGGCGCTCAAGGACCTGGCGGTTTCCTCCGGTTCGGCCTGCACCTCGGCTTCGCTTGAGCCTTCGTACGTACTGCGCGCCCTGGGCCGCAACGACGAACTGGCACACAGCTCGATCCGCTTCACCTTCGGCCGCTTCACCACCGAAGAAGAAATCGATTACGCCGCGCAGAAAGTCTGCGAGGCCGTTACCAAGCTGCGCGCTCTGTCGCCGCTGTGGGACATGTACAAAGACGGCGTCGACATTTCGAAGATCGAGTGGGCGGCACACTGATATATAAGTCGCCGCACACGGGTCCTGTCTTGAAATTTCGGTTTGCAGGGCCCAAAGAGCGACTCTCTGATGAGTGAGGATTAAGAATCATGGCTTACAGCGAAAAGGTCATCGACCACTACGAGAACCCGCGCAACGTCGGCAAGATGGACGCGGAAGATCCTGATGTCGGCACCGGCATGGTCGGCGCCCCAGCGTGCGGCGACGTGATGCGCCTGCAGATCAAGGTCAACGAGCAAGGCATCATCGAAGACGCCAAGTTCAAGACCTACGGCTGCGGTTCCGCCATTGCTTCCAGCTCCCTGGCCACCGAGTGGATGAAGGGCAAGACCCTGGATGAAGCCGAGACCATCAAGAACACTCAGCTGGCTGAAGAACTGGCCCTGCCGCCAGTGAAAATCCACTGCTCGGTACTCGCTGAAGACGCCATCAAGGCTGCTGTTCGCGACTACAAGCAGAAAAAAGGCTTGATCTGACTTTCAGGTTTTGGCGACGAGTAAGGAGTCAACGATGGCTATCAGCATGACAGAAGCGGCTGCTCGACACGTGCGACGCTCCCTCGACGGGCGCGGCAAAGGTGAGGGGATTCGCCTGGGTGTTCGCACCACGGGCTGTTCCGGCCTTGCCTACGTGCTGGAGTTTGTCGACGAAGTGGTGGCAGAGGATCAGGTGTTCGAAAGTCACGGCGAGAAAGTGATCATCGACCCGAAAAGCCTGGCCTACCTGGACGGCACCGAACTCGATTTCGTCAAGGAAGGGTTGAACGAAGGCTTCAAGTTCAACAATCCCAACGTACGCGGTGAATGTGGCTGCGGCGAAAGCTTCAACATCTGAGGCTTGTCGTGGGTACTCCTTGTCATTTCGCTTTATTTGAGCTGCAACCGAGCTTCAACCTGGACCTCGACCAGCTGGCTACGCGCTACCGTGAGTTGGCGCGCGGCGTTCATCCGGACCGCTTTGCTGATGCTTCCGAGCGTGAGCAACGGCTGGCGCTAGAGCAATCCGCGAGCCTCAACGAGGCCTACCAGACGCTCAAGAATCCCCCCAAGCGCGCGCGTTACCTGCTCGCCATGGGTGGTGGTGAGTTGCCGCTGGAGGTCACGGTGCATGATCCGGAATTTCTTCTGCAGCAGATGCAATGGCGCGAAGAGCTCGAAGACCTGCAAGACAGTGCCGACCTGGCCGGGGTTGCGGTATTCAAGCGCCGCCTGAAGGTCGCCCAGGAAGAACTGAACCAAAGCTTCGCAGCTTGCTGGAACGATGCCGCGCAACGCGAACAGGCCGAACGCCTGATGCGGCGCATGCAGTTCCTCGACAAGCTCACCTACGAAGTGCGCCAGTTAGAAGAGCGCCTCGACGATTAACCCAGTGCCGCCTCGGTCGCACGCCTGATATACAGATAAGTCCTGATAACGATGGCCCTACTGCAGATCGCCGAACCCGGCCAAAGTCCTCAACCGCACCAGCGTCGTCTGGCTGTGGGGATCGACTTGGGCACTACCAATTCGCTGGTCGCTGCGTTGCGCAGTGGTCTTTCCGAGCCGCTGGCCGACGCTGACGGGCAGGTCATCCTGCCGTCTGCCGTGCGCTATCACGCTGATCGCGTCGAAGTGGGCGAGTCCGCCAGGCTGGCTGCTGCTACCGACCCGTTGAATACGGTGTTGTCGGTCAAGCGCTTGATGGGTCGTGGTCTGTCCGACGTCAAGCAGCTGGGCGAGCAACTGCCGTACCGCTTTGTCGGTGGCGAGTCGCACATGCCGTTCATCGACACTGTTCAAGGGCCGAAAAGCCCGGTCGAAGTCTCCGCCGACATCCTCAAGGTCCTGCGTCAGCGCGCCGAAGCGGCGTTGGGTGGTGAGTTGGTGGGTGCCGTGATCACGGTTCCGGCCTACTTCGACGATGCCCAGCGCCAAGCCACCAAGGATGCGGCCAAGCTGGCCGGCCTGAACGTGCTGCGCTTGCTCAATGAGCCAACGGCTGCGGCGGTCGCCTACGGGCTGGACCAGCACGCCGAAGGCCTGGTCGCTATCTATGACCTGGGCGGCGGCACCTTCGATATTTCGATTCTGCGCCTGACCGGCGGTGTGTTTGAGGTCCTGGCTACCGGCGGCGACAGCGCCCTGGGTGGCGACGATTTTGACCACGCGATTGCGGGTTGGATCATCGAGAGCGCCGGCTTGTCCGCCGACCTCGATCCGGGCGCGCAGCGTCAACTGTTGCAAACCGCCTGCGCGGCCAAGGAAGCGTTGACCAATGCCGCGTCGGTCGAAGTGGTCCATGGTGCCTGGAAAGCCGAGCTGACCCGTGAAGCCTTTGATGCGCTGATCGAGCCAATGGTCGCGCGCAGCCTCAAGGCCTGCCGTCGTGCCGTGCGTGACTCCGGCATCGAGCTGGACGACGTGCACGCAGTGGTCATGGTCGGTGGTTCCACCCGTGTGCCGCGGGTGCGTGAGGCTGTCGCTGAAGCGTTTGGTCGCCAGCCGCTGACGGAAATCGATCCGGATCAAGTGGTGGCCATTGGTGCTGCGATCCAGGCCGATACCCTGGCGGGCAACAAGCGTGACGGTGGCGAACTGCTCCTGCTCGACGTGATTCCGTTGTCGCTGGGGCTGGAAACCATGGGCGGCCTGATGGAGAAGGTGATTCCACGCAACACCACGATCCCGGTGGCGCGCGCCCAGGACTTCACCACTTACAAAGACGGCCAGTCGGCCATGATGATTCACGTGCTGCAGGGCGAGCGTGAGCTGATCAGCGATTGCCGCTCCCTGGCGCGTTTTGAATTGCGCGGGATTCCGGCCATGGTTGCCGGTGCAGCGAAGATTCGTGTGACCTTCCAGGTCGACGCCGACGGCCTGCTCAGCGTTTCGGCGCGCGAGCTGGGTTCGGGTGTCGAGGCGAGCATCCAGGTCAAGCCATCCTACGGCCTGACCGACGGCGAAATTGCCCGCATGCTCAAGGATTCGTTCCAACACGCCAATGACGACAAGGTCGCCCGCGTCCTGCGCGAGCAGCAAGTTGATGCCCAGCGCCTGGTCGAGGCGGTGCAGGGTGCCCTGGAGGCTGATGGCGAGCGCTTGCTCGACGCCGAAGAGCGCATGGTTATCGACCTGCAGGTGCAGGAACTGATCGAACTGATGAAAGGTACTGATGGTTACGCCATCGAGCAGCAGACCAAGCGTCTGTCGCAAGTGACCGATGCTTTTGCAGCCCGTCGCATGGACCAGACGGTGAAAGCCGCTCTGTCGGGGCGCAATCTGAATGAAATCGAGGATATCTGATGCCGCAGGTCATTTTTCTGCCACACGAGAAGTTCTGCCCGGACGGCATGGTTGTCGAGGCTGAGCCCGGCACCTCTATTCTCGAGCTGGCCCACGAACACCACATCGAGATGGAAAGCGCCTGCGGCGGCGTCTGTGCTTGCACTACGTGTCACTGCCTGATTCGTGAGGGTTTTGACTCGCTGGAAGAGGCCGACGAGCTGGAAGAGGACTATCTTGATCGGGCCTGGGGTCTGGAGCCTGTGTCCCGCCTGGCCTGTCAGGCTATAGTGGGTGAAGAAGACATCACCGTCGAAATCCCGAAATATTCGCTTAACCATGCGGCTGAAGCGCCGCACTGACTGGTAAGACTGTCATGAGCTACGGTTGGAATGATGTTCAACGCATTGCAGAAGAGTTGGCCGAGGCCAAGCCGGGCGTAGACCCGTTTTCTGTCAATTTCGTCGATCTGCAGCAATGGATCAAAGAGCTGCCGGATTTTGACAATACCTCTGGTCGTGTTGGCGAGAAGGTGTTGGAAGCGGTTCAGACGCTCTGGGCTGAAGAATTGGACTGATCGTCCCCGCAGGTTAGGCAATACCCAAGAACCCGCGTATAATTCGCGGGTTTAATTTTTCGCAAATTACCGTTTCTGGAGTTACACCATGGCTGTTCAACGTACTTTCTCCATCATCAAGCCTGACGCTGTTGCAAAAAACGTTATCGGCGAGATCACCACTCGTTTCGAAAAAGCTGGCCTGCGCGTTGTAGCTTCGAAACTCAAGCAACTGTCCAAAGCTGAAGCCGAAGGCTTCTACGCTGAGCACAGCGCTCGTGGTTTCTTCGGCGACCTGGTTGCTTTCATGATCTCCGGCCCGGTTGTTGTACAGGTTCTGGAAGGCGAAAACGCTATCGCTCTGAACCGTGAGCTGATGGGCGCTACCAACCCTAAAGAAGCTGCTGCCGGCACCATCCGCGCTGACTTCGCTGACTCCATCGACGCCAACGCTGTACACGGTTCGGACTCCGAAGCCGCTGCTGCTCGCGAAATCTCGTACTTCTTCGCAGCTACTGAAGTAACCACTCGCTAAGCATTGGCTTAAGAGTGAAGGTGAATCCATGACTACATCGACTGTTAAAACTAACCTGCTGGGTCTGACTCAGCTGGAAATGGAAAAATTCTTCGACTCAATCGGGGAGAAGCGTTTCCGTGCCGGTCAGGTAATGAAATGGATTCACCACTTTGGCGTCGACGATTTCGACGCCATGACGAACGTCAGCAAGGCCCTGCGCGACAAGCTCAAGGTCATTGCTGAAGTCCGTGGTCCCGAAGTGGTCAGCGAGGACATTTCCAGCGACGGCACCCGTAAGTGGGTGGTGCGCGTGGCGTCCGGCAGCTGTGTCGAGACCGTGTACATTCCCCAGGGCAAACGTGGCACCTTGTGCGTTTCGTCCCAGGCAGGCTGTGCCCTGGATTGCAGTTTCTGCTCCACCGGCAAGCAAGGCTTCAATAGCAACCTCACCGCCGCCGAAGTCATCGGCCAGGTGTGGATTGCCAATAAATCGTTTGGCAGCATCCCGGCGACCGCCGACCGTGCCATCACCAACGTGGTGATGATGGGCATGGGTGAGCCGCTGCTGAACTTCGACAACGTCATCGCCGCCATGCACCTGATGATGGACGACCTGGGCTACGGCATTTCCAAACGCCGCGTGACCCTGTCGACCTCCGGTGTGGTGCCGATGATCGACGAGCTGTCCAAGCACATCGACGTATCCCTGGCGTTGTCGCTGCACGCACCCAATGACGCATTGCGTAACCAATTGGTGCCGATCAACAAGAAGTATCCACTTAAGATGCTCCTCGAGTCGTGCCAGCGCTACATGTCGTCCCTGGGCGAAAAACGTGTGCTGACCATCGAGTACACCTTGCTCAAAGACATCAATGACAAGGTCGAGCACGCGGTGGAAATGATCGAGTTGCTCAAGAACATCCCGTGCAAGATCAACCTGATCCCGTTCAACCCGTTCCCGCACTCCGGTTACGAACGGCCGAGCAACAACGCTATCCGGCGTTTCCAGGACCAACTGCACCACGCTGGCTTCAACGTCACGGTGCGCACCACCCGCGGCGAAGACATCGATGCCGCCTGTGGTCAATTGGTCGGGCAGGTGCTGGATCGCACCCGCCGTAGCGAACGTTACATCGCTGTGCGGGAATTGAACGCCGACAGCGATCTGGCGCAAGACGCTGCGAATCGTACCTAAGAGAGGATCTCTATGTCCCTGCGCGTTGCGCTGCTCCTGCTGTTGGCCAGCCTCTCGGCTGGCTGCGTCTCATCGGGTGATTTCGATCCAATGAAGACCAGCAAGGGCCGTGACGAGGCGCGAGGTGCCTATGTGCAACTGGGCATGGGCTACCTGCGCCAGGGCATGACCGAGCAGGCGAAAGTCCCGCTGCGCAAAGCCCTCGAGCTCGACAGCAGTGACGCCGATGCCAACGCCGCCCTGGGCCTGGTGTTCCAGGCAGAAATGGAACCGGAACTGGCCGAGCAGCACTTTCGCAAGGCCCTCGCGGCCCGCCCGGGCGATGCGCGTATCCTCAATAACTTCGGCAGTTTTCTCTATGAAGAGAAACGCTACAAAGAAGCCTACGAGCGCTTTCAACAGGCCGCTGCCGATAGCCTTTATCCTGAACGTTCGCGGGTCTTCGAGAACCTCGGCATGACGGCCGCGATGCTCGGTCAGCGTGATCTGGCCCGGCAACAGCTGGAAAAAGCCCTGCGCCTGAACCGCCAGCAACCGCGGGCTTTGCTGGAAATGGCTGAGTTGTCCTTCGAAGACAGGCATTATGTGCCCTCGCGTGACTATTACGACCGTTTTAGCCTGCTCGCCGAGCAAAATGCACGTAGTCTATGGCTCGGCGTTCGGCTGGCCAGTGTGTTCGAAGATCGCGACAAGGCTGCCAGTCTGGGCCTGCAATTAAAACGACTCTATCCCGGTACGCCGGAATATCAGCAATACCTGTCGGAGCAATGATGAAAGCGGCGCATCCCGAAGTTGTAGCAGCGACTCGCGTAAACCCCGGAGAGACCTTGCGTCAGGGCCGCGAAAGCAATGGTTGGTCGTTGGCTGAAGTAGCGGTAAAGCTCAATCTCACCGTGATTTCCCTGGGTAACCTGGAAGCTGGCGCGTTCGACAAGTTGCCAGGGCATACCTTTGCCCGCGGCTATATCCGTACCTATGCCAAATTGCTCGGCATGGACCAGGCCGTCCTGGTTCAGCAATTCGACCAGCACACCGGCACCGACGCCCAGGGCAGCAACGTCCATAGCCTGGGACGTATCGAGGAGCCCAGCCGTATTTCCCATACCATCCTGCGCATTGTCAGCCTGCTGTTGCTGATTGCGGTCGTGGGCGGCGGTTTTGTCTGGTGGCAGGATCAAACCTCGCTGCGCACCAAGGACTTGATCGGCCTGAACCCCGAGCACGTCGAAGTCGAAGGCGCCGACGGCACTACCCAGATCCATCCGCTGGACGAGCCGGAAGACCAGGCCGTCGTCCAAGCCCAGACCGAAAGCACCACTCCACTGGCCTTGCCTGAAGGTGCCTCCGAGGCCCCAGCCGCGCAAACTACCCAGGTCCCGGCGGCGACGCCTGCTGCGCCTGTGGTTGCGACGCCAGTCACCCCTGCGGCACCTGTCGCCCCGGTTGCTCCCGTGGCCCCGGCACCCGTGGTCAGTGCGCCGGTAGCGCCTGCCCCGGTGGCAACCGCGCCGGTGGCCGGCTCTGGCCAGGTCCGTATCCAGTACGTGTCCGACTGCTGGACGCAGGTCTCCGACGGCAACGGCAAAGTGCTGTTCAGCGGTCTGAAACGCAAGGGCGAGACCGTCGATGTCAGCGGCAAGCCACCCTTTGCTGTCCGCCTGGGCTTTGCCCGCGGCGCGCAAGTCAGCTACAACGGGCAAGCAGTCGATGTAGCTCCGTTCACCAGTGGCGAGACTGCTCGCCTGAAGTTGGGTCAATAAGTCATGCACGGCGAATCTCCAATCAAACGTCGCGAATCCCGCAAGATCTGGGTCGGTTCGGTACCGGTGGGCGGTGATGCGCCTATCGCTGTGCAGAGCATGACCAACAGCGACACCAACGATGTTGCTGCCACCGTGGCCCAGATCAACCGTCTGGAAGCCGCTGGCGTCGACATCGTGCGGGTTTCCGTCCCGGACATGGACGCTGCGGAAGCCTTCGGTCGGATCAAGCAGTTGGTGAAGGTGCCGCTGGTGGCCGACATTCACTTCGACTACAAGATCGCCTTGCGGGTCGCTGAACTGGGTGTCGATTGCCTGCGGATCAACCCGGGCAACATCGGTCGTGAAGATCGCGTGCGTGCGGTGGTCGATGCCGCCCGCGACCGTGGGATCCCGATCCGCATCGGGGTCAACGCCGGTTCCCTGGAAAAAGACCTGCAAAAGAAATACGGCGAGCCAACGCCAGCAGCGCTGGTGGAGTCGGCCTTGCGCCACGTCGAGCACCTTGAGCGCCTGAATTTCCAGGACTTCAAGGTCAGCGTGAAGGCCTCCGACGTGTTCATGGCCGTCGAAGCCTACCGCCTGCTGGCTAAGGAAATCGTCCAGCCGTTGCACCTGGGCATCACCGAGGCCGGTGGATTGCGTTCAGGCACAGTGAAATCCGCGGTGGGCCTCGGTATGCTGCTCGCCGAAGGGATTGGCGATACTATCCGCATCTCGCTGGCGGCTGATCCGGTCGAGGAAGTGAAAGTCGGCTACGACATCCTCAAGTCCCTGCACCTGCGTTCCCGTGGCATCAACTTCATCGCCTGCCCGAGCTGCTCGCGGCAGAACTTCGATGTGGTCAAGACCATGAACGAGCTGGAAGGGCGCCTCGAAGATCTGCTGGTGCCGCTGGATGTCGCGGTCATCGGCTGTGTGGTCAACGGTCCTGGCGAAGCCAAGGAGGCCCATATCGGCCTTACTGGCGGCACGCCGAACCTGATCTACATCGACGGCAAGCCGGCGCAGAAACTGACGAATGACAATCTGGTGGATGAACTGGAACGGCTGATCCGCCAGAAAGCGGCCGAAAAGGTCGAAGCCGACGCAGCGCTGATCGCTCGCGGCTGATCAAACGAATTAAGGAATTTTTGTGAGCAAGTCTCTGCAAGCCATCCGTGGCATGAACGACATCCTGCCCGAACAGACCCCGCTGTGGCGTCATTTCGAAGGTACTGTTTCGCGTCTGCTGGATAACTACGGTTACAAGCAGATCCGCATGCCGATCGTCGAGTTCACCGAGCTGTTCAAGCGCTCCATCGGTGAAGTGACCGATATCGTCGAAAAAGAGATGTACACCTTCGAGGACCGCAACGGCGATTCGCTGACCCTGCGTCCCGAGGGCACCGCAGCCTGCGTCCGGGCCGTGCTGGAGCACGGCATCACCGGCGGTGGCCAGGTGCAGAAACTCTGGTACATCGGCCCGATGTTCCGCCACGAGCGTCCACAGAAAGGCCGCTATCGCCAGTTCCACCAGATCGGTGTCGAAGTGTTCAACCTCGACGGTCCGGACATCGATGCCGAGCTGATCGTGCTGACCTGGCGCCTGTGGGGCGAGCTGGGGATCCGCGATGCGGTCAAGCTCGAGCTCAACAGCCTGGGCACCAGCGAGTCCCGTGGGCGTTACCGCGAGGCGCTGGTCGAGTACCTCTCGGCACGCCTGGACCAACTGGACGAAGACAGCCAGCGTCGCCTGAAGACCAACCCGCTGCGCGTGCTCGACACCAAGAACGCCGATACCCAGGCGGTACTGGTCGATGCACCGAAGATGGCCGACTACCTGGATGACGAGTCGCGCGCGCACTTCGAAGGCCTCAAGGCCCGTCTGGACGCCGCCGGCATTCCTTATGTGATCAACCCCAAGCTGGTGCGCGGGTTGGATTACTACAGCAAGACCGTATTCGAATGGGTCACCGACAAGCTCGGCGCCCAGGGCACCGTGTGCGCGGGCGGCCGGTACGATGGCCTGGTCGAGCAGATGGGCGGCAAGCCAACCACCGGCGTGGGTTTCGCCATGGGCATCGAGCGCCTGGTGTTGCTGCTGGAAACCCTGGAGCAGATCCCGCAAGAGATTTCCCGGCAGGTCGACGTCTACCTGTGCGCCTTTGGCGAGGCTGCCGAACTGGCCGCCCTGACCCTGAGCGAGCGGGTGCGTGACCAGTTGCCCAACCTGCGCCTGCAAGTGAACGCCGGCGCTGGCAGTTTCAAAAGCCAGTTCAAGAAAGCCGACAAGAGCGGTGCGCTGTACGCACTGATCCTCGGTGACGACGAGATGGCCCAGCAAGTGGTAGGTTTCAAACCCCTGCGTGGCCAGGGCGAACAACAAAGCATTGCCTGGGACGCGCTCGCCGCTCACCTGGCCACCTGCGTCGTGCAGGGTTGAAGCTGTCAAACAGCCGATTTAGCGAATAAGGAGTATTGGGGTGTCGAGTACCGAAGATGAACAGCTGGCGGATTTGAAGGACTGGTGGACGCGCAACGGTAAACCCCTGGTCACTGGCGGCCTGTTGGCGCTGGTCATCGTGTTCGGCTGGCAGGCGTTCCAGAAGTATCAGAGCAACCAGTCGCAAGGCGCCTCGATGCTCTACCAGGAGTTGCTGGAAACCACGCTGACCCCGGACGGCAAGCCTGACGCGGCCCGTGTCGCGGACCTCGCCAACAAGCTCAACAGCGAGTTCGGTGGTACTGCCTACGCGCAGTACGGTCGCCTGTTCGTGGCCAAGGTCGCGGTCGACAGCGGCAAGCTCGACGACGCTGCCAACGAACTCAAGGCCGTGGCTGACAAACCGGTCAACCCGACCCTGGGCGAAGTGGCGCGTCAGCGTCTGGCCCAGGTGCTGGCGGCGCAGAACAAGACCGACGAAGCCCTGAAGCTGCTCGAAGGCGACGCGGACAAGGCATTCCTGGCTACTCGCGAGGAACTCAAGGGTGACCTGCTGGTCCAGTTGGGTCGTACCGACGAAGCCCATGCGGCATACCAGAAAGCCAAGGCGGCGCTGTCGGATGAAGCAGCGGTCGGTGGCCTACAAATCAAGCTGGACGACCTGGCCAAAGGGGATGCGTGACGTGATTCGTTGGAAACATGCAGCATTGCTGGCTCTGGCCGTCCTGGCCGCGGGTTGCAGCAGCAACAGCAAAAAAGAACTGCCACCGGCCGAACTGGTCGACTTCAAGGAAGAAGTGGTCCTGCAAAAGCAGTGGAGTCGTTCGATCGGTGACGGTCAGGGCGAAACCTACAACATGCTGGTGCCGGCCATCGACGGCGACACCATCTATGCCGGTGACGTGAATGGCACGGTCATGGCGATGGATCGCGGTAACGGTGACGTCAAGTGGGAGAAAGACCTCGAGCTGCCGGTTTCCGGCGCCGTCGGCGTGGGTTACGGGCTGGTCATGGTCGGTACCCTCAAGGGTGAAGTCATTGCCCTGGATGCCATCAACGGTGAAGAGAAGTGGCGTGCCCGGGTCACCAGCGAAGTGCTGGCCCCGCCTGCCAACAACGGTGATGTGGTCGTGGTGCAAACCCAGGACGATCGCCTGATCGGTCTGGACGCCGCCACTGGCAACCAGCGTTGGTTGTACGACAGCACCCCGGCGGTCCTGACCCTGCGCGGCACCAGCGCGCCGATCGTGACCAACCGCCTGGCGCTAGCCGGTCTGTCGACCGGTAAAGTGGTGGCGCTGAACATCAACAACGGCGTGCCGATGTGGGAAACGCGTGTAGCGATCCCGCAGGGCCGTTCCGAGTTGGATCGTGTAGTCGACATCGACGGTGGCCTGCTGTTGTCCGGCGGTACCCTGTATGTCGCCAGCTACCAGGGTCGCGTTGCGGCACTGGACCTGGAGAGCGGTCGTCAGCTGTGGCAGCGTGATGCTTCCAGCTACGCCGGTGTCGCTCAAGGTTTCGGCAACGTTTATGTGAGTCTGTCTTCGGGTACCGTTGAAGGCGTCGACGAACGTTCCACCACAGCCTTGTGGAGCAACGATTCGCTGGCCCGTCGTCAACTGTCGGCCCCGGAAGTGTTCTCCAGCTACGTTGCAGTCGGTGACCTGGAAGGTTACCTGCACCTGTTGAGTCAGGTGGATGGCCGTTTCGTCGGCCGTGAACGCATCGACAGCGACGGCCTTCGTGCCCGTCCGCTGGTGGTGGGTGACACGATTTATGTGTATGGCAACAGCGGCAAACTGGAAGCGCTGACCATCAAGTAAGAACTATGCTGGACCTATAGGTAGGAGCGAGCTTGCTCGCGATGGACGTCAACGATAACGCGTGCAGTCTGGATAAACGCGGTGTGGTGACGTTCTTCGCGAGCAAGCTCGCTCCTACACGAGCACCAGCCGCTGCCTCGCAGCGGCTTTTGTATTTTCTGAAATAACGAAGTGGAGAGCCGCATGGTTCCCGTAATCGCCCTGGTGGGCCGACCGAACGTCGGCAAATCCACCATGTTCAACCGCCTGACCAAAAGCCGCGACGCTATTGTCGGCGACCTTTCCGGTCTGACCCGTGATCGCCAATACGGTGAGGCAAAGTGGCAAGGGCGCTCCTATATCCTGGTCGACACCGGTGGTATTTCCGGTGACGAACACGGCATGGACGAAAAGATGGCCGAGCAGTCGCTGCTGGCCATCGAAGAAGCCGATGTCGTTCTGTTCCTGGTAGACGCCAAGGCGGGCTTCACCGCCGCTGACCAGATGATTGCCGAGCACTTGCGCAAGCGCAACAAACGCTCCCTGCTGGTTGCCAACAAGATCGACAACATCGATCCGGAAATGGCCCGCGCTGAATTTGCCCCCCTGGGCATGGGCCACGCCATTGGCGTTGCCGGTGCACAAGGTCGCGGTGTCAACACCCTGCTGGAAGCCGCCCTCGCCGATTTCCCGCGTGACACCGAAGAAGAGGATCTGAACGCCAACGTCGCCGAAGGCGAAGAAGCGGTACGGATTCCTGGTCCAAGCGAAAAAGACGGCATCAAGATCGCTATCATCGGCCGGCCGAACGTCGGCAAGTCGACCCTGGTCAACCGCATGCTCGGTGAAGACCGGGTGATCGTCTATGACGAACCCGGCACCACTCGCGACAGCATCTACATCCCGTTCGAGCGTAACGACGAGAAGTACACGCTGATCGACACCGCGGGTGTGCGCAAGCGCGGCAAGATCAACGAGGAAGTCGAAAAGTTCTCGGTGGTCAAGACCCTGCAAGCAATCAAAGACGCCAACGTGGTGATCTTTGTGATGGACGCCCGTGAAGGCGTGGTCGACCACGACCTGAACCTGCTGGGCTTTGCCCTGGAAGCCGGTCGCGCCATCGTTATCGCACTGAACAAGTGGGACGGCATGACGTCGTCGGAACGCGACTTCGTGAAGATCGAGCTGGAGCGTCGGTTGTTCTTCGTCGACTTCGCCGACATCCACTTCATCTCGGCCTTGCACGGCACTGGCGTGGGCAACCTGTACCAGTCGGTACAGAACTCGTTCAAGTCGGCGATCACTCGCTGGCCGACCAACCGCCTGACCCAGATCCTCGAAGACGCCGTGGGCGAGCACGCGCCGCCGATGGTCAACAACCGCCGGATCAAGCTGCGCTACGCCCACTTGGGTGGTGCCAACCCGCCGCTGATCGTGATCCACGGTAACCAGGTCGAGAAGGTTCCGAATTCCTACGTGCGTTACCTGGAAAACACTTACCGCCGTGTGCTGAAGCTGGTCGGTACGCCGATCCGCATCGAGTTCAAGGGTGGCGAGAACCCGTATGAGGCGAAGAAGAACACGCTCACCGACCGCCAGGTCAACAAGAAGCGTCGTTTGATGTCGCACCACAAGAAAGCCGACAAGAAGCGCCGCGATAAAAAGTGAGCCGCTTCGAGTGAGCCGCTGCAAGTGAACGCTTGCAGCTTGCTCAAGCCAGCAAAAAGGGTCCTCTTCAGGACCCTTTTTTGCATCTGCTGGGTTGAGGCTTGACCACTTGCCGCTTGTCGCTTGAAACTCATGGCTCACCAGCAGGGGCCCACTGATGATCACCAGCAAGCTGCCGAATGTCGGCATCACTATCTTCACCCAAATGTCCCAGCTCGCGGCTTCGAGCGGCGCGCTCAACCTGTCCCAGGGTTTCCCCGATTTCGATGGCCCGCAAGCCCTGCGCGACGCGCTGGGATGGCATGTTGCCAATGGGCACAACCAGTATTGCCCCATGACCGGCCTGCCGGCATTGCGCCAACAGGTGGCGGCGAAAATCACCCGCAGCTATGGGGTCAGCGTCGATGCCGAGGATGAGGTGACGATCACCCCGGGTGCCACCCAGGCGATCTTCTGCGCGATCCAGGCGGTGATCCACAGCGGTGACGAGGTCATCGTCTTTGACCCGGCCTATGACAGCTACGAGCCCTCGGTGGCCCTGGCAGGCGGGCGCTGCGTGCATGTGCAGCTGGCAGCGAAGGACTTCTCGATCGACTTCCAGGCTCTTAAGGATGCGCTCAGCCCGCGGACGCGGATGATCATCCTCAACTCGCCGCACAACCCCAGTGGCGCGCTGATTTCCCGTGCCGAGCTGGAGCAACTGGCCGAGTTGATCCGTGACCGCGACATCTACCTGGTCAGCGACGAGGTCTATGAGCACCTCGTTTATGACGGCGTACCCCATGTCAGCGTGCTGGCCCATGAAGAGCTGTATCAACGCGCCTTTGTGGTCAGTTCGTTCGGCAAGACCTACCACGTCACCGGCTGGAAGACCGGCTACGTCGTGGCGCCACCGGCCCTCACCGCAGAGCTGCGCAAGGTGCACCAGTACGTCAGCTTTTGCGGCGTGACCCCGTTGCAGTACGCGCTGGCCGACTATATGGCGGCCCATCCGGAGCACGTCGAACAACTTCCGGCGTTCTATCAGGCCAAGCGTGACCTGTTCTGCGATCTGTTGCAGCCATCGCGATTCAGCTTTATCCGGGTCACCGGGACGTATTTCCAACTGGTCGATTACTCGCAGATCCGCCCGGACCTGAACGATGTCGACATGGCTGTCTGGATGACCCGTGAGCACGGTGTGGCGGCGATTCCGGTGTCAGTGTTCTACCAGAACCCACCGCAGGAACAACGCCTGGTGCGCCTGTGTTTTGCCAAGCGAGAGGAGACGCTGCGTGAGGCGGCGGAAAAATTATGCGTGATCTGAGCAACCTGCCCAACCTCAACCTGGCGCTGATCCAGACCACCCTGGCCTGGCACGACCGCCAGGCCAATCTCGAGCACTTCGAACTGTTGCTGGAGCAGGCGCGCGGCGCGGACCTGATCATCCTGCCGGAGATGTTCACCACGGGTTTCTCCATGGAGTCGGCCACCCTCGCCGAAGCGGAAAACGGCCCGACCAGCAAATGGCTGCGGACCCAGGCGGCGAAGCTGGATGCGGTGATTACCGGCAGCATCATCGTCCAGGCCGCCGATGGCAGCCACCGCAACCGCCTGCTGTGGGCGCGACCCGATGGCGAAGTCTGGCATTACGACAAGCGTCACCTGTTCCGCATGGCGGGCGAACACAATCACTTCACGCCTGGCGAGCGCCAAGTGCAGTTCGAACTCAAGGGGTGGCGCATACGCCCGTTGATTTGCTACGACCTTCGCTTCCCGGTGTGGAGCCGCGATCCCCAGGACACTGACCTGCTGCTGTACACCGCCAACTGGCCGGGCGCGCGCCGCCAGCACTGGAATCGCCTGCTGCCGGCCCGGGCCATCGAGAACCTGTGTTACGTCGCCGCGGTGAACCGGGTGGGTACCGATGGCAAGGGCTTTGCCTATACCGGCGACAGCCAGGTGCTGGACTTCCAGGGCGAGACCCTGCTCAGCGCTGGCGAGGCGGACGGGGTGTTCCAGGTGGTGCTCGACGCGGCCGAACTGGCCGCCTACCGCACACGGTTCCCGGCGAACCTGGATGCCGATACCTTCGAGTTCACCTGAATTTCGCATCGTCTGATCTGGCCTCATCGCGGGCAAGCCCGCTCCCACAATGGATTGCACACCCTCTGTGGGAGCGGGCCGGGCGGCGCTCCGCTTGCCCGCGATGAGGCCCTCAAGGACAAACAAAAAGGCCCCGAAATTCGGGGCCTTTTGCATTGCAGCGTAGGCTTAAGCCGCTTTGGCCTGTGGCTGGCTCAGGGAGCGGTTCAGCGCGCTGAACAGGGCCTTGAAGCTGGCGGTGGTGATGTTTTCATCGATGCCCACGCCATGCACTGCGCGTTCGCCGTTGACTCGCAGTTCAATGTAGGCCGCGGCCTTGGCATTGGTCCCCGCGCCGATGGCGTGTTCGTTGTAGTCCATGATCTCCACCGGGATCGGCAAACCGGCCACCAGGGCTTCCAGGGCGCCATTGCCCTTGCCGCGCCAGTGCAGGTTGGTTTCGCCCTGGCCCTTGCTCGAGACTTCCACTTCCACGGCGCTGTGGCCGTTTTCTTCCTGCAGGCGATGGCTGACCAGCGCGTACGGGGTGTTGGCCTGCAAGTACTCGCTGTGCAGCAAGGCGTGGATCTGTTGTGCGCTCATCTCGAGGCCCAGGCGATCGGTCTCGCGTTGCACCACCTGGCTGAACTCGATCTGCATGCGGCGCGGCAAGTTGATGCCGTATTCCTGTTCCAGCAGGTAGGCAATCCCGCCTTTGCCGGACTGGCTGTTGACGCGGATCACCGCCTCGTAGCTGCGCCCGATGTCGGCCGGGTCGATCGGCAAGTACGGCACTTCCCACAGGGCGTCCGCCTGCTGCTGGGCGAAGCCCTTGCGGATGGCGTCCTGGTGGGAGCCGGAGAACGCGGTGTGCACCAGGTCGCCGACATAAGGGTGGCGTGGGTGCACGGCAATCTGGTTGCACTCTTCGACGACTTTACGCACGCCGTCGATGTCGGAGAAGTCCAGCTCAGGGTTCACGCCCTGGGTGTAGAGGTTCAAGGCCACGGTGACCAGGTCGACGTTGCCGGTGCGCTCGCCGTTGCCGAACAGGCAGCCTTCGACACGGTCGGCGCCAGCCATCAGGCCCAGCTCGGTGGCAGCAACACCAGTGCCACGGTCGTTGTGGGTGTGCAGGCTGATGAGCACGCTGTCACGACGGTTGATGTGGCGGCCGAACCACTCGATCTGGTCGGCATAGATGTTCGGCGTGGCACACTCGACGGTCGCAGGCAGGTTGAGGATCATCTTGTGTTCCGGCGTCGGGTTCCAGACCTCGATCACCGCGTCACAGACTTCCTTGGCGAACTCCAGCTCAGTGGCGCTGAAGGTCTCTGGCGAGTATTCGAACGTCCACTCGGTCTCCGGCTGCTGCGCGGCGTACTTGACGAACAGCTTGGCGGCGCTGACCGCGATTTCCTTGATGCCGTCCTTGTCCTGGTTGAAGACGATCCGGCGGAAGGACGGGGAGGTGGCGTTGTAGAGGTGAACGATGGCCTTTTTCGCCCCGCGCAGGGATTCGAAGGTGCGGGCGATCAGGTCTTCACGACCCTGGGTCAACACCTGGATGGTGGTGTCGTCAGGGATGTGGCCGTCTTCGATCAAGGTCCGCACGAAGTCGAAATCGGTTTGCGAAGCGGCCGGGAAGGACGCTTCGATTTCCTTCACGCCCACCTGCACCAGGGTTTTCCAGAAGCGCAGCTTTTTCACCGCATCCATCGGCTCGATCAGCGACTGGTTGCCATCGCGCAAGTCGGAGCTGCACCAGATCGGCGCGGACGTGATGGTCTTCGACGGCCAGGTGCGATCTGGAATGTCGATGGTCGGGAACGCGCGGTATTTCGAAGACGGGTCTTTGAGCATGCTCATCTGGGAGTCCTTATTCTGTTGTTGGCCGAAAAGAGGCGGCCTGCCGGTGGATCACTGTTGCGTTGGATAAATCTAGGGGCGAGGCGCTGCGATTCAGCCTGGCAGTCGTGCGCTGACGAGGCACAGGCTGCGGTGCTGGCGAAGCTGAATGAGGGTGTGAGAGGTTTTCATGCTTTCAACCCTAACCGCGCCGGGAAAAGATGGCAAGCAGTCGAAAAACTTTGATAGGAATACTCGAAAAGTTACTTTTATCGAGATTTTATTGCGGGCTGTTTTGATAATTATCTGGATGTTTGCGTAGGGGTGGAGCAATGCGCAATTGAAGGCTGGCGATGAGGCCGCCAGCCTCGCCAATCCATCAGGGCTGGAATGCCCCAATGAAAATCGCCGGGTCAACCCGCGCATCGTTCAGGCTGATATTCCAGTGCATGTGCGGACCGGTCGCGCGGCCGGTGGCGCCGACCTTGCCGACCACGGCACCACGTGCCAGCGTCTGGCCGAGCTTCACGTCGATCTTCGACATGTGGCAGAACATGCTGATGAAGCCCTGGCCGTGGTCGACGAACACGGTATTGCCGTTGAAGAAGTAGTTACCGATCAGGATCACCTTGCCATTGGCCGGGGTCTTGATCGGGGTCCCGGCGGGTACGGCGAAGTCCAGGCCCGAGTGGGGATTGCGCTCTTCACCGTTGAAGAAACGGCGCACGCCGAACTTGCTCGACAGTGGCCCGTTGACCGGTTTGTCCAGCAGCAGGTTGCTCGGGGTATTGGGGCTGAAAGTGCGGTAAGCCTGGATCTGCACGGCCAGCTCGCTCTCGATGCGCTTAAGGTTGGCCGGGTTGGGGTTGACCTGCTGGGTGTTTTTCAGGGTGATGCGTTGTTCCGGATATTTCTTGTTACCCACCGCGAAGCTCAGGTTGCGTCCCGCGCTGCTGATTTGCTGGGTACCCGGCTTGACGGTCAGGGGCACGCCGACTATCGCCAGCCAGTTGTTCTGTTCCTTGACCACCAGCACCGGCTTGCCCTGGTAGCTGGCTTTGGGCGCCTGCGCCGCAGAACCGAGGTCGACCACCGCCACACCACCCGGCACCGGCTTGTTCAGCAGGCGGGTGATGTAACTGTCGGCGTGGGCGTTGAAGGTCAGGCATAACAGCAGCAGCGGAGCAAAAAAACGCGGCATCGATCAATCCAGTAGAGAAAGGGTGACGGGTGTCAGGTGATTGTCTTCGACCCGGACCTGCAATTGGCCTTCGCCCAGCTTGGCTGTCAGGCGCTGGCCGGTATGGGTTTGTCCGGCGCTGCGGATCGCATTGCCACGTTCATCGAGCAAAATGCTGTAGCCACGGGCCAGTGTCGCGAGCGGGCTGACCACCTGCAGGGTCTGGACCTGACTTTGCAACTGCAGGCGCCGGGATTTGAGCCCTTCACGCATGGCCCGGGGCAAACGTTCGGCAAAACTATCCAGGCGCTGGCGCAGCAATGCCAGTTGCCGCCCCGGATGTTGCCCGGCGAGGCGGGTTTCCAGGCGGATCAAGCGTTCGCGGCGGGTGTTGAGGCTGCGCTCGAAGGCTCGACGCAGGCGCATGTCCAGATCATCGAGGCGTTGTGCTTGTTGGCGCAGGCGTTCACCCGGATGGCGCAGGCGGCGGGACATGCCTTCCAGGCGCAAGCGATCGCGCATCAGGCGGTCGCGTATGCGCATCACCAGGCGCCGATGCAGGCTTTCGACCCGGCGCAGCAGATCGCTGGAGTCCGGTGCCAGCAGTTCGGCGGCGGCCGACGGCGTGGGCGCACGGACGTCCGCCACAAAGTCGCTGATCGACACATCGGTCTCATGCCCGACGGCGCTGACGATTGGCGTGACGCAGGCATCCACGGCACGGGCCACGGCTTCTTCGTTGAAGCACCAGAGGTCTTCCAGCGAGCCGCCGCCCCGGGCCAGGATCAAGGCGTCAAAACCCCTGGCGTCGGCCAGTTGCAGGGCGCGGACAATCTGCGCAGTGGCCTCGCGGCCTTGCACGGCGGTAGGGATCAAGGTCAGCGACACCTGAGGCGCACGGCGGCGAAACACGCTGATGATGTCGCGGATCACCGCGCCGGTGGGCGAACTGATAATACCAATGCGCTGCGGATGGGCCGGCAGCGGCACTTTGCGCTCGGCGCTGAACAGGCCTTCGGCGCTGAGCTTTTCCTTCAGTGCATCGAATGCCAGGCGCAGTGCACCTTCGCCAGCGGGCTCGACAGTATCGAGAATCAGCTGGTAGTCGCCGCGTCCTTCAAACAGCGAGACCTTTCCCCGCACCTTGACGGCCAGGCCATCCTTGAGAGCCTGGCGCACCCGTGCGGCGTTCTGCCGGAACAGCGCGCAACGCACCTGGGCGCCGCTGTCCTTGAGGGTGAAATACACATGACCGGACGCCGGGCGGGCGAGGTTGGAGATTTCGCCTTCGACCCAGATGTTGCTGAACACGTCTTCGAGCAGCACCCGCGCGCGGCCATTGAGTTGGCTGACGGTGAGGACTTCGCGGTCCAGGCCGAGTCTTGCAAAGGGATCTTTAATCATGGGGCGCATGATAAAGCCAATCTCCCGCGCAATGCACGATCCCCCTACGCCGGCCGGCTGATGTGTTCAACGAATTGCTCGACCAGCGCGCTGGGATCTTGCCGGCAGGCGAGGGCGACGCTGCTGTAGCAATCCGGGTCGGCCAAGGGCAGGAAGTGAATGTCCGGCGGCGCGATGTCCTGCATCGATTCCGGGAGCAGGGCAATGCCGAACCCGGCCTGGATCAGTTGCAACTGGGTGGTTTTGCGCGACACCACCCGCGCGGCCTTGGGAAAGAAACCCTGGCGCATGCACAGCTCGGCGGACAGGTAACTCAAGCCGCCGCGTTGCGGGTGCGGAATGGAGATGAACGGCAACTCCCTCAGTTGCCCCAGCTCGATGCCTTGTTCGGGTGTATTGCGCGCCAGTGCATGCCCAGGCGGCACCGCCAGCAGCAAGCGTTCGCGGTACAGCTCGATGATCTGCACCCCTTCGCGCTGGCGCAGCACGGGCAGGCGCAGCAGGCCAACGTCCAGGCGACCCTCGGCGAGTTCCTGCAGCTGGGCCTCGGAGGATAGCTTGACGATGTCCATCGACACGTCCACCTGCTGCTCCAGGTAAGCGCTGATGCCGCGCAGCACCCGGCCACTCATGGGAACGGTGCTGGAGTGACTCAGGCGCAAGGTGCCGAGTTGGCCGTTGCCGACCTGCGTCGCCATCTCACTGGCCTTGAGCAGTTCACTCAGCAGGCTTGCGGCCCGAGGCAGGAAAGCCTGGCCGGCGGCGGTGAGCCGTGGCTGGCGCGCAGTGCGTTCGAACAGCGGGGTCTGCAGGCGGCTCTCCATGTCCTTGATCTGCCGGCTCAGGGCTGATTGGGCGATGAACAGGCGTTCGGCGGCGGCACTGAAGCTGCCGCACTCGGCGATTTCCACGAAGTAACGCAATTGACGGGTCGAAAGCACAAGCCATGCCTTTTTGAGATGGGTTGAGGGTCGGGAAGATATTAGTCGCAATGCTCCACGCTGGCTAAAGTGATCAGCGCCAAATTAAGGAAAGCCCTGATGAACCTGATCGAGTTATTGCAGCAATGGCCATTCGGCGCCACGGACTGGCTGATCATCGCCCTGGCAATCAGCCTGGCCTATATCGTGTTTGGCATTGCCGGTTTTGGCACGGCCCTGGTGGCGGGGCCGATCCTGATCCTGTTCCTGCCGCTGTCGAAAATCGTGCCCTTGCTGGTCCTGCTGGATTTTGTCGCCGCGTTCGGCAACCTGCTGCCCTCGCGCCGTGATGTGGCCAGGCCGGAGTTGTTGCGCCTGCTGCCGTGCATGGCGCTGGGCTGCACCCTGGGGGTGATCTTCCTGCTGAACCTCAAGTCTGACCTGTTGTTGCTATTGATGGGCCTGTTCATCACGGCCTACGCCATGTACAGCCTATGGGTGAAGGTACGCCCGGCGCAGTTGGCCGCCGGTTGGGCGATTCCCATGGGCACGGTCGGTGGCTTGTTTGGCGCGTTGTTCGGCAGTGGCGGCTTTTTGTATGCGATTTATCTCAACAGCCGCCTGTCCAAGGATGCCGCCCGCGCCACGCAAAGTGCCTTGATCAGTTGCAGCACCCTGGTGCGCCTGAGCCTGTTCCTGATCGCCGGGGTCTACGCCGAGCTACCCTTGTTACTGTTGGCCCTGTGTCTGTTGCCGGCCATGGCGCTGGGATTGTGGATCGGCCGGCGCCTGGCCCTGAAGTTGTCTCGCGAGGCCTTCGTGCGGTTGGTCACCTGGCTGGTGCTGGCCAGCGGGATTGCCTTGTTGACCCGCTACTTCAGCACTTGACCTGAGTCTGTCAGGGATTAAGCTGCCGGCCTTTAGGGCGCCATCGCGGGCAAGCCCGCTCCCACATCAGACTCGATCACCTGTGGGAGCGGGCTCGCCCGCGATGGCGGCAGTAGCCATACAGCAGGACTCGTCATGAACTCGCAAAGCATCCTCGTCCCGAAAATCTCCACCCTGCCGGTGCACGAACCCCGGGCGCGGGCGATTGTGCGGTGGCTGGTGCGCAAGAACATCATCGAAGAACAACTCACAACCTGCGGGCGCACTGGCAATCGCATGGCCCACGCCATTGCCCCCGGCGCGCGCGACGTGGTGCTGCACCCGCAGGCGCTGCCGTTCGGTGAGTCGATCAACGGCCTGGAAATCATCACCAAGCGCTGCATCTATACCCCCGCCAAAGGGTTTCTCGAGGAGGCCGGCTGCGCCGAGTGCCGCAAGGAAGTCGGCGAGGCGCTGTTCGACAGCCTGGAAGACTGGATGCCCGGGCGCACCGACAACTTCATCTGCCCCGAATGCGGGCATGAAGACGACATCAATGGCTTCCTGTTCTTGCAGGAGTGCGGGTTTTCCAACCTGGGCTTCATCTTCAACAACTGGGCCGAGGCCGGCTTCAAGCAGAGTTTTATCGACGAATTTGCCGAGTGGCTGGACTTGCCTGTCAGTTGGGTCAGGGTCGAGTTGTAGGCGACAACAACCCCCGTCGATCACCGCGTCGATAATAGACAGAGTTTTACATTGAACCTGAGGGGGTGTCTGACTATAATGTCGCGCTTCCAATTTCCCGCTCGGGAGCCCCCGCGATGCTGCGTATCAGCCAAGAAGCTCTGACCTTCGACGACATTCTTTTAGTGCCCGGTTATTCCGAAGTACTGCCTAATGAAGTCAGTTTGAAGACCCGCCTTACCCGTGGCATCGAGCTGAATATCCCACTGGTTTCCGCCGCCATGGACACCGTCACTGAAGCCCGTCTGGCAATCGCCATGGCTCAGGAAGGTGGCATCGGCATTATCCACAAGAACATGACCATCGAGCAGCAAGCTGCCGAAGTGCGCAAGGTCAAGCGTTACGAAGCCGGTGTGGTCAAGGACCCGATCACCATCGAGGCTGACGCCACCGTTCGCGAACTGCTCGAACTGACCGGCCTGCATAACATCTCCGGTGTTCCTGTGCTGCACGATGGCGACCTGGTCGGCATCGTCACCTCCCGCGACGTCCGTTTCGAAAACCGTATGGAAGCCACTGTCCGTGAAGTGATGACGCCTAAAGAGCGCCTGGTCACGGTCAAGGAAGGCGCCGACAAGAACGACGTGCGCGAACTGCTGCACAAGCACCGCATCGAGCGCGTGCTGATCGTCGACGACAAGTTTGCCCTCAAGGGCATGATGACCGTCAACGACATCGAAAAAGCCAAGGCTTACCCGCTGGCCAGCAAGGACGATCAAGGTCGTCTGCGTGTGGGCGCTGCCGTCGGTACCGGCAAAGACACCGGTGATCGCGTCGCGGCCCTGGTCAACGCCGGCGTTGACGTGGTGGTGGTCGACACTGCCCACGGTCACTCCAAAGGCGTGATCGACCGCGTGCGTTGGGTCAAGCAGAACTTCCCGCAAGTCCAGGTGATCGGCGGCAACATCGCCACCGGCGCTGCTGCCAAGGCCCTGGCCGAAGCGGGCGCGGATGCGGTCAAGGTCGGTATCGGCCCTGGCTCGATCTGCACCACCCGTATCGTCGCGGGTGTCGGCGTGCCGCAAATCAGCGCCATCGCCAACGTTGCCGCTGCCCTTGAAGGCACTGGCGTGCCGTTGATCGCCGATGGCGGCATCCGTTTCTCCGGTGACCTGTCCAAGGCCATCGTGGCCGGTGCGTCCTGCGTGATGATGGGCTCGATGTTCGCCGGTACTGAAGAAGCGCCAGGCGAGATCGAACTGTACCAGGGCCGTTCGTACAAGGCTTATCGCGGCATGGGTTCGCTGGGCGCCATGTCCCAGGCGCAAGGCTCCTCCGACCGTTACTTCCAGGACTCCTCGGCAGGCGCCGAGAAACTGGTTCCGGAAGGGATCGAGGGCCGTGTTCCTTACAAGGGCACCCTGAGCGCGATCATTCACCAACTGATGGGCGGTCTGCGTTCCTCGATGGGCTACACCGGCAGCGCCGACATCGAAGAAATGCGCACCAAGCCTGAGTTCGTGCGGATCACCGGTGCCGGCATGGCCGAATCCCACGTTCATGACGTGCAGATCACCAAAGAAGCGCCAAACTACCGCGTAGGTTGAGGCTTCAGGCAAATCATCAAGCAACCGGGGCTGTTTTATTCAGCCCCGAGTTGTTTCTGAATCAAGACTGTTTCTGAATTACTAAGACGAGACTGAATCATGGCCCTCGACATTCACGCTCACCGCATCCTGATCCTCGACTTCGGTTCCCAGTACACCCAACTGATCGCCCGCCGCGTGCGTGAGATCGGCGTGTACTGCGAACTGCACCCGTTCGACATGGACGATGAAGCGATTCGCGAGTTCGCTCCCAAAGGCGTCATCCTCGCCGGCGGCCCCGAGTCCGTGCACGTCGCCGACAGCCCGCGCTGCCCGCAAGCGGTGTTTGACCTGGGCGTGCCGGTCTTCGGTATCTGCTACGGCATGCAGACCATGGCTGAACAGCTGGGTGGCAAGGTCGAAGGTTCCGAGCTGCGTGAGTTCGGTTATGCCCGCGTTGACGTGGTCGGCAAGAGCCGCCTGCTCGACGGCATCGAAGACCACATCGACGCCGACGGCCTGTTCGGCCTCGACGTGTGGATGAGCCACGGTGACAAGGTCACCAAGATGCCGGAAGACTTCCACATCCTGGCCAGCACCCCGAGCTGCCCGATCGCCGGCATGTTCAACGACGAACGCGGCTACTACGGCGTGCAGTTCCACCCGGAAGTGACCCACACCAAGCAGGGCGGGCGCATCCTGTCGCGCTTCATCCTCGACATCTGCGGTTGCGAAGCCCTGTGGACGCCGTCGAAGATCGCCGAAGACGCCATCGCCAACATTCGTGCCCAAGTGGGTACCGACAACGTGCTGCTGGGCTTGTCTGGCGGTGTCGATTCCTCGGTCGTTGCCGCGCTGTTGCACAAGGCCATCGGCGACCAGTTGACCTGCGTCTTCGTCGACAACGGCCTGCTGCGTCTGCACGAAGGCGAGCAAGTGATGGCCATGTTCGCCGAGAACATGGGCGTCAAGGTGATCCGTGCCAACGCCGAAGAGCAGTTCCTCAACAACCTGGCTGGCGAAAGCGACCCAGAGAAGAAGCGCAAGATCATCGGCCGTACCTTCATCGACGTGTTTGATGCCCAGTCCAACAATCTGGACAACATCAAGTACCTGGCCCAGGGCACCATCTACCCGGACGTGATCGAGTCGGCTGGCGCCAAGAGCGGCAAGGCCCACGTGATCAAGTCGCACCACAACGTGGGTGGCCTGCCGGAAGAAATGAACCTCAAGCTGGTGGAACCCCTGCGCGAGCTGTTCAAGGACGAAGTCCGTCGTCTGGGCCTGGAACTGGGCCTGCCGTACGACATGGTCTATCGCCACCCGTTCCCGGGCCCGGGCCTGGGCGTGCGGATCCTCGGTGAAGTGAAGAAGGAATACGCCGACCTGCTGCGTCGTGCCGACCACATCTTCATCGAAGAACTGCGCAAGGCCGACTGGTACCACAAGGTCAGCCAGGCGTTCGTAGTGTTCCAGCCGGTGAAATCGGTTGGCGTGGTTGGCGATGGCCGTCGTTACGCCTGGGTCGTGGCCCTGCGTGCCGTGGAAACCATCGACTTCATGACCGCGCGTTGGGCACACCTGCCTTACGAACTGCTGGAAACCGTCAGCGGCCGCATCATCAATGAAATCGAAGGCATCTCCCGCGTCACCTACGACGTGTCGAGCAAGCCGCCGGCGACCATTGAGTGGGAATGATCCCGCGCAAGCCTTGATGGCTTGATTGCCGGTATCAAAAAAGGCCGTGTGGACCTCGTGTTCATGCGGCCTTTTTGCGTTGTGGGGAGCGCTCGTCTGATTTGCCTGCGTCCCGTGGTCACGTCCGCTTTGCTGTTTCTTTCACAATTGCGGGTGTATCGTATTCGCCTTTTGCGGGCCCTGGGCCTGCGGCAGATACGTGAGGTAGTTGAGTCCATGTCCTTTACCCGTCGACAAATACTCGGTGGTCTGGCCGGTCTGGCAGTGGTTGGCGTCGGGGCCGGTGGTGCATCGCGTTACTGGCTGGGGAAAGTGGCGGACGCCAATGCCGGGCATGACTACGAGCTGATTGCCGCGCCGCTGGACGTGGAACTGGTGCCCGGGCACAAGACCCAGGCCTGGGCCTTTGGCCCTTCGGCGCCTGGGACCGAACTGCGGGTGCGCCAGGGCGAGTGGCTGCGGGTGCGTTTCATCAACCACCTGCCGGTGGCGACCACCATTCACTGGCACGGTATTCGCCTGCCGCTGGAGATGGATGGCGTGCCCTACGTCTCGCAACTGCCGGTGCTGCCGGGCGAGTATTTCGACTACAAGTTCCGCGTGCCGGATGCCGGCAGCTACTGGTACCACCCACACGTCAGCAGCAGCGAAGAGCTGGGTCGCGGCCTGGTCGGGCCATTGATTGTCGAAGAGCGTGAGCCTACCGGCTTCAAGTATGAACAAACCCTGAGCCTGAAAAATTGGCACATCGATGAGCAAGGCAACTTTGTCGAGTTCAGCATCCCCCGGGAAGCGGCGCGTGGCGGTACAGCGGGGCGCCTGTCGACCATCAACGGCGTGCCGTTGCCCGTCATCGAGCTGCCCGCGGGGCAGATCACTCGCGTGCGCCTGCTCAACCTCGACAACACCCTGACCTATCGCATCAACATTCCGGGGGTCGAGGCGCAGATCTACGCGCTGGATGGCAACCCGGTACAGCCGCGGCCGCTGGGCAAGGAATACTGGCTCGGTCCGGGCATGCGCATCTGCCTGGCGATCAAGGCCCCGCCCGCGGGCACTGAGCTGTCCCTGCGTAACGGTCCGGTGCGCCTGGGCACCCTGCGTTCGGTGGCCAACACGGATGCACCGGGTGAGTGGCCACCGGCGCTGCCCGCCAACCCGGTTGCCGAGCCGGACATAGCCACTGCGCAGAAGCTCAACTTTAACTTCGAGTGGGTCGGTTCGGTCTCGGTCAATGTCGAAAACGGCAAGCCCCCCAGCCTGTGGCAGATCAACGGCCAGGCCTGGGACATCACCGACAAGACCTGCGCCGACCGACCGATTGCTACGCTCAAGCTAGGCCAAAGCTACATATTCGAATTGAAGAACATGACCCAGTACCAACACCCGATCCACCTGCATGGCATGAGCTTCAAGGTCATTGCCTCGAACCGGCACAAGGTGATCCCGTACTTCACCGACACTTACCTGTTGGGCAAGAACGAGCGCGCGCAAGTGGCGCTGGTGGCGGATAACCCTGGGGTGTGGATGTTCCATTGCCATGTGATCGACCACATGGAAACCGGCCTGATGGCCGCGATCGAGGTGAAGTGATGCGCCAGATTCGCCCGAGCGCCATTATCGACCGCAGCCGTGACCAGCACTTCATGCGCGAAGCCCTGCTGCTGGCGGCCCAGGGAGCGGCCCTCGGCGAGGTGCCGGTGGGTGCGGTGCTGGTGCAGGACGGGGAGATCATCGGGCGCGGCTTCAACTGCCCGATCAGTGGCAGCGACCCCAGCGCCCACGCCGAAATGGTCGCGATCCGCGCCGCCGCCCAGGCCCTGAACAACTACCGCCTGCCCGGCAGCACGCTCTATGTGACGCTGGAGCCGTGCAGCATGTGCGCCGGGCTGATCGTCCACTCGCGCATCGCTCGGGTGGTATACGGCGCATTGGAGCCCAAGGCCGGGATCGTGCAGAGCCAGGGGCAGTTTTTCACCCAGGGCTTTTTGAATCACCGGGTGCTGTACGAAGGCGGAGTCCTGGCCGAGGAGTGCGGGACGGTGTTGAGCGAGTTCTTCAAGGCCCGCAGAGCTAAATCTTCAGAATAACTACTAACCCTGTGGGAGCGGGCTTGCCCGCGATGAGGCCCTTTCAGTCAACGAAGATGTTGAATGTTAGTCCGCTATCGCGGGCAAGCCCGCTCCCACAGGTTTTTTTGTGTCAGGAAGATCGGGTTACTTCCTGGCCACAATCACCGCGCGCATTGGCGCCGGCAGCCCTTCGATGGTCTTGCCGTGGTCATCCGGGTCGAGGAAGTCGCTCAGCGACTGATATTTCATCCACTCGGTGGCGCGTTGTTCCTCGATGCTGGTCACGCTGACATCCACGCAGCGCACGTCGCTGAACCCGGCGCGGCGCAGCCACAGCATCAATGCTGGAACCGAAGGCAGGAACCAGACGTTGCGCATCTGCGCGTAACGGTCTTCCGGCACCAGTACCTGCTGCTCGTTGCCCTCGATCACCAGGGTTTCGAGCACCAGTTCCCCGCCCTTGACCAGGCAATCCTTGAGCGCCAGCAAATGCTCGATCGGCGAGCGGCGATGGTAGAACACGCCCATGGAGAACACCGTGTCGAAGCCTTCCAGGTTCGCTGGCAAGTCTTCGAACGGGAACGGCAGGTGCCAGGCATTGGGCTTGGACAGGTAGCGCTGCACGGCCTGGAACTGGCAGAAGAACAGCCAGTTGGGGTCGACGCCGATGACACTGTCGGCCCCGGCGCCGAGCATGCGCCACATGTAGTAGCCATTGCCGCAGCCGACATCGAGGATGCGTTTGCCCACAAGGTCCAGGTGCGGGGCGACCCGCGACCATTTCCAGTCCGAACGCCATTCGGTGTCGACGTGCACGCCGAACAGGTCGAACGGCCCTTTGCGCCATGGTGAAAGGCCCATCAGGGCCGTGCGCATTTGCGCGCGGGTTGCATCGTCGCAATCGGTGTCCAGCTTCAGGCCGTTGAGCAAATCGACTTCGCTTGGCTGGATCTTCGGCAAGGCGTCCAGCGCGCTTTGCCAGCGCTCCAGGTCACCGTGGCCCTTCTCCATTTTCACGTCGAGTTGCGCTTGCAGGGTGTTGGCCCAGTCGGCCAGCGGCGTGCCGGCCAGGCGGCGGGCGAGGGGAGACAGATCAATCATGGCAAGGCAATCAACGAGGCAAAGTTAAGACACTGGAACCACGGCACGACTTTCGAGAACCCGGCGGCCAGCAGGCGTTCGGTGTGTTCTTCGAGGCTGTCGGGCTTCATGACGTTTTCGATGGCGCTGCGCTTCTGGGCAATTTCCAGTTCGCTGTAGCCGTTGGCGCGCTTGAACGCGATGTGCAGGTCGCCGAGCAGCTGGTGCTCCTGGGCATCGGCAAAGCGCAGTTTTTCCGAGAGGATCAGCGCGCCGCCGGGCAACAACGACTGACGGATACGCCCGAGCAGGGCCAGGCGTTGTTCAGGGGCGATGAACTGCAGGGTGAAGTTCAGCGCCACCACCGAGGCCGGCTTGAATTCGAGGGCCAGGATGTCACCCTCGATCACCTCCACCGGCAGCAGTTCCTGGAACATCGAGTCCTGGCCGTTGAGGTATTCACGGCAGCGTTCGACCATGGCGGCGGAGTTATCCACCGCGATCACCCGGCAACCGTCCGTACGCACGTGCCGGCGCAGGGCCTGGGTCACCGCGCCGAGGGATGACCCCAGGTCGTACAGCACGCTGTCTGGCTGGGCAAACTGCGCCGCCAGCACACCGAGGTTTTCGACAATGGTCGGGTAACCCGGCACCGAGCGCTTGATCATGTCCGGGAACACTCGCACCACATCCTCGTTAAAGGCGAAGTCGGGTACCTGGGCCAAAGGCTGGGCGAAAAGGCGATCGGGTTCTTTGCTCACGGCGGTTCCAGCGGCGGAATTGGAAAAGGCCGGCATTTTAGCCAAGTTGGCGCGCAGATGCGCGGCTTGTCTGATAAAGCGCCCCGGCTCGCTCCCACAGGCTAAACACCGTACGTGTGGGAGCGAGCCTGCTCGCGATGAATTCAGCGCGTTCGTGTGTGGAACGCCGACGCGGCGATGCCCCATTGCCCCAGCCAGTAACTGAGGATGATCACATACGGCGCGGCCGCGAAGGGCATGGCAAAACGGTCGATGCCGATCACGCTGTCGGAGAACACGAAGGCCAGGGCGCCGCCAGCGGCCAACAGTGCCGAGCGTTTCGGCACGTCGGTGCCCAGGCGGGCCAGGGCGCGCCAGAGCATGGCGCTGATGGCCGTGCCATAGACGATCACCGGAATCAGCAACGGCCCCAGGCCATGGGCGATCAGGATCCCCAGCAGCAGTGCGCCGACCAGCAGCGCCAGGAGCAAGGGCCCAGGGGCCAGGCGCCGGCAATCGCTCAGATAGGCTTTGAGGTAGGCCAGGTGGGCCACCAGGAATGCGCCGAGGCCGAACACGAACAAGTCGCCGGGCCAGGCCAGCAGCACATCGCCCAGCAGGGAAAAGATCAGGCCCAGGCTGACCCAGCGCCGGTAGTCGCTGGGCGGTGCATCGTGCAACCAACCCAGCAGGGCCAGCACCGGCAGCGGCTTGACCAGCAGGCACAGTAGCTCGGCATGCACACTTAAGCCGTAGAGGAACGTGACGGCTCCCATCAACGCCAGAATCAGCCAGCCCATGCTCAGTTCACCACGATTGCGCAGTCGAAAATCTCTACCGGTTCGACTTCCGGTGCCCACGGCTGCTGTGAAGTCAGGCGCAAGCGCCCGTTACCGCTGGTGAAGGCTTGGAAGCGCCAGGTCGATTGCCCCGCGCTGCCCACCAGGCCGCTGTTTTCCGGGTTGGTGTAGACCTCGGGGCTGATGGCCCGCAACACACCGCCGGCCGAATCCTGGATCGCCCAGCGATAACCCGTGGTCGGGTTGCTCGGTAAGGTCAGGATCAGGTTTTGCCCGTTGTGCAGTTGCACCGGGCATTGGCTCTGCTGCTCCACGGTCAGGTTCTGTTTCGGCTGCGAGGCGCAGGCCGTCAGCAAGGCAAGGCTCAAGGGCAATAGCAGGCGGGTGGGGGACATCAAGTCAGGCACTCCGGAATTCGCGACGAACGGCGAGCATAACCGAAGATGAGACAAAATGTGACCGTTAGGCCCAGATGGGTGTTGCCAGCACCGCCGCCATCGCGGGCAAGCCGCAAGCGGGCGCCCGCTCCCACAGGGTTACTGCAATCCTTGTGGGAGCGGGCTTGCCCGCGATGGCGTCAGTCCAGGCGTTACACAGTTGTCAGAACAACACCTTGGCCACGTCGGCAAAACGCTTGGCAAAGTGCACGGTAATGCCCTCTTTCAGGTAATCGGGCAATTCTTCGAAACTGCCACGGTTGGGTTCCGGCAGGATCAGTTCGTGGATCTTCTGTCGGCGTGCGGCAATCACTTTTTCGCGCACCCCGCCAATCGGCAGCACGTGCCCGGTCAGCGTCAGTTCACCGGTCATGGCCACGCCTTTTTTCGGCGGCTGGTTGCGTGCCAGGGACAGCAGGGCGCTGGCCATGGTCACTCCGGCGCTAGGGCCGTCTTTTGGAGTCGCACCTTCCGGTACGTGCAAGTGCACGAAAGCTTCGTCGAAGAACTTCGGGTCACCGCCAAACGACTTCAGGTTGGAGCTGACGTAGCTGTAGGCGATCTCGGCCGATTCCTTCATCACATCACCCAGTTGCCCGGTGAGCTTGAAGCCACGGTTGAGGGTGTGGATGCGGGTGGCTTCGATCGGCAGGGTGGCGCCGCCCATGCTGGTCCAGGCCAGGCCCGTGATCACCCCGGTGCCCGACAGCACTTGCTCGTTGCGGAACACCGGCATACCCAGGGAAGCCTCAAGGTCCTTGGGGCCGATCTTGATCACTTGCTGCGGATCGTCCATCAGCTTGACCACCGCCTTGCGCACCAGTTTGCCCAGTTGTTTCTCCAACTGGCGCACCCCGGCTTCGCGGGCATAGCCATCGATCAAGGCCTTGAGCGCACTGTCGCTGATGGACAGGCTGGTTTTCGCCACGCCGGCCTTGTCCAGTTGCTTGGGCCACAGGTGGCGTTTGGCAATGGCGACTTTTTCTTCAGTGATGTAGCCGGACAGGCGAATCACTTCCATGCGGTCGAGCAACGGCCCGGGGATCGAGTCCAGGGTGTTGGCGGTGCACACGAACAGCACTTTCGACAGGTCCAGGCGCAGGTCCAGGTAGTGGTCGAGGAATTCCACGTTCTGTTCCGGGTCGAGGGTTTCCAGGAGCGCCGAGGCCGGGTCGCCCTGGAAGCTCTGGCCCATCTTGTCGATCTCGTCGAGCATGATCACCGGGTTCATCACTTCGACGTCTTTCAACGCCTGCACCAACTTGCCCGGCAGGGCGCCGATGTAGGTGCGACGGTGGCCCTTGATCTCGGCTTCATCACGCATGCCGCCGACGCTGAAACGATAGAACGGCCGCCCCAGGGATTCGGCGATGGACTTGCCGACACTGGTCTTGCCCACGCCCGGCGGGCCTACCAGCAACACGATGGAGCCGGCGATCTCGCCCTTGTAGGCGCCCACCGCGAGGAATTCGAGGATCCGGTCCTTGATGTCATCGAGGCCGGCATGGTGTTTGTCGAGCACCTTGCGTGCGTGCTTGAGGTCGAGCTTGTCTTCCCCGTACACGCCCCAGGGCACGGCCGTCGCCCACTCCAGGTAGTTGCGGGTCACGGCGTATTCGGGGGAGCCGGTCTCGAGGATCGACAGCTTGTTCATTTCCTCTTCGATGCGTTTTTGCGCCTGGGGCGGCAGGACCTTGCCCGTCAGGCGTTGCTCGAACTGCTCGACGTCGGCGCTGCGATCATCCTTGGTCAGGCCCAGCTCCTGCTGGATCACCTTGAGTTGTTCCTTGAGGAAAAACTCGCGTTGGTGTTCGCCGATCTTGCGGTTCACTTCCGCGGAGATTTCTTTCTGCAGGCGCGCGACTTCGACTTCCTTGCGCAGCATCGGCAGGACTTTTTCCATGCGCTTGAGCATGGGCACGCAGTCGAGCACTTCCTGCAATTCGTTACCGGTGGCCGAGGTCAGGGCGGCGGCGAAGTCGGTCAGCGGCGACGGGTCGTTGGGGCTGAAGCGGTTGAGGTAGTTCTTCAGCTCTTCGCTGTACAGCGGGTTGAGCGGTAGCAGTTCCTTGATTGCGTTGATCAGCGCCATGCCATAGGCCTTGACCTCGTCGGTCGGCTCGCTGGGCTGGTGCGGGTATTCGACTTCCACCAGATACGGTGGGCGATGGTGCTTGAGCCAGGTGCGGATGCGCACACGGGTCAGGCCCTGGGCGACGAACTGCAGCTTGCCGTTTTCGCGGCTGGCGTGGTGGACCTTGACCAGGGTGCCGTATAGCGGCAGGGCGCTGGTGTCGAAATGCCGTGGGTCTTCCTGGGGGGTGTCCATGTAGAACAGCGCCAGCGAGTGGTGCTCGGACTTGGCGACCAGGTCCAGGGTCTCAGCCCAGGGTTCTTCGTTGACGATCACCGGCAGGACTTGGGCCGGGAAGAATGGCCGGTTGTGGATCGGGATGATGTAGACCTTGTCCGGCAGGTTCTGCCCGGGCAGGGCCAGGCCAGTGCCGGAGGAGGCGTGGTGTTCGGGGTGTTCGGCGTGTTCCGGGTCGGCGTATTCGCTGGGGTCTTCGGGGAATGCTTGCTGGTCGCTCATGGGGCACCTGCGCAATGGGGTATGGGAGTTAGATGGGGCAGGTGGCGGGTGGTTTCAATGGTGGGAGCGCTTTGCGGGGGATTTGTTTGGTAAGCGGGTTGTTACCTGAAGGCTGCGAACCGAGCGTCGTGGTTGATCGTTCCCATGCTCTGGGAATGCAGGTCATTTCAATTCTGTATAGGGTGGACGGTCAGAGGATTGTGTGGTGAGTTAAAAAAAAATATGGATAATTACTCGGAATTAAGATTTTCTTTGCGTAGTGAAGAAAATCTGTGCTGCTAATACGGATTTGAGGATTTTGCGCCGATGAACTCAGTTGGTTATGCCTGCCTCCAACAAGTGCTGCGGCTTTGCGCATTCCCTTTGCGTCGACCGGCGATTGTGCAGCCAGTGACACGGATTGAACGGATCGGTGAAACTCTGGCGGTACCACCTGCAATTGCACCCGCGCAAGTCGACTTGCTGGCTCATGTACTGTTTGCCTTGAAGCACGAGGGTGTCAATCTGGGGATCCTGGCCCAGGCACTCCCGCAAGTACCCGTTGAAGCGCTTGAAGCCGAGCTGCGGCAGTCACCTAATGGAGTCTACATTCGCAAGGCTTGCTATCTGCGGGAAGCTTTCACGGGTGAACAAATTGCGCAGCACTCTCCGGTAAAGGGGCGTTTCATGCCCCTGTTCGATCCAGAGCAGTACCTGACCATGGCCGGGGCCCGGAACTCTCGGTGGCGTATCGAGTTTAATGGCCTGGGCACACTTTCCTACTGCGCCACGGTCGAGCGGACCCCCCAGATTGTTGCTCTGCTCGAACATGACATTCTCGGTCGCACCCGCGAATTTATTGCGAACTTGCCATCGGGAATGATGGACCGGGCGATAAACTGGGCCTACCTCTCTGAAACCAAGGACTCGTTCGCCATTGAGCGCGAGGAGCCCAGCGAAGACAAATCGCGCCGCTTCATCCAGCTTTTGAAGCAAGCTCATGAGCGCGCTCCACTCACCGAGGACTATCTGGTAAGCCTGCAGAACGCGACGGTATCGAATCCGCTCGACATGGCGGCAGGATACCGTCACGAGCAGAACCACCTGGCCAACTCTTTTCACGGTGCGGCCGGTGTCACCTACGTACCTCCAGAGCCAGAGCTGTGCCGCGAACTGATGGATCAACTGGCCGCGTTCGCCAACGAAGCACCCACCCATATCGACCCGTTGGTCGCTGCCGGCATTATCTCCTTCGGCTTTGTCCTGAATCATCCCTTTATGGATGGAAATGGGAGACTTTCCCGTTTTCTGATTCACCACACGTTGTGCCGTGCCGGGGTATTGGAAAACGGTCTTCTTCTGCCCGTCTCCGTGGCGATGAAGCGGGAGGAGCGGCTCTACCTTGAAACCCTGCAAGAGTTCTCCAGGCCGGCTCGGGAGTTCTGGGACGTCAGGTGGATCGATCAGGGTAACTTGTCATTTAACTTCACCGGGAGCCCGGCCATCTATCGGTACTGGGATGCCACCCCGGGCGTCACATTCACGCTGGAAATGGCAAAGCGCGCCCTTGAAGTCGAGCTTCGCGAAGAGACTACGTTTCTCGAAAACTATGACCGGATCGTAAAGCGGGTCGATGAACGCTACGACGTGCGGGGTAGTGATCTGGCTAACCTCGTGATGATGTGCCTGACGCAAGGGGGGACAGTCTCGATTAACCGTCGCAAGCAATACAGGTACACGGTTCCCGAAGCGGTATTTGATTATATAGAAGAAGTCACGCAGGCCTTGCTACTGGAGCAACAGGAGCAGCTTGAGGTCACTGCTGCACAACCGTGAACGTACCTGAGAACCTGGCAGCCGAGGCGGCCTACCGGCCTAATGCCGATCAGTTACGGAGAAACGACCACCTATGTAGGAGCGAGCTTGCTCGCGATGGCGGCCTCTGCCAAACCCTAGATCTCGGATGTACCCCAATCCCCCGTAGCAGCTGCCGAGCCCGCGAGGCTGCGTTCGAGGACGCAGTCCTCGCCAGGTCTTGATGGCGATACAGACGACTGCTGCGCAGCCGAACGCAGCCTCGCGGGCTCGGCAGCTGCTACACGGGTTGTGATGTGGGTAGGCACAAAAAAGGCGACTACCCTGCGGTAGTCGCCTTCTGGTTACGGCCGATGCAGCTTATTTCGGCAGTTTGTAGGCGATGACGTAATCGCCCATTTTGGTGCCCAGGGAGCCATGGCCGCCCACTACCAGCAGGACGTATTGCTGGCCGTCCTTGCCGGTGTAGGTCATTGGCGTGGCCTGGCCGCCGGCTGGCAGGCGGGATTTCCACAGTTCCTTGCCGGTGTTGACGTCATAGGCGCGCAGATACTGGTCCAGGGTGCCGCTGAGGAAGCCGACGCCGCCGGCAGTGACGATCGAGCCGCCCATGCTTGGTACGCCGATCGGCAGGCCGATAGGCAGTGGCGAGCTGTCGCGGCTGGTGCCGTTCTTGCGTTTCCACACCACTTTGCTGGTGGTCAGGTCGATGCCAGCCACGTAGCCCCAGGCCGGAGCCTGGCAGGGTACGCCGAACGGCGACATGAACGGGTGCATGATCACCGCGTAAGGTGCGCCGGTGTTCGGTTGCACCCCGGCGGTTTCGCTCTCGCGCTTGCTGCCGGCCGCCACTTGGGCGCGGGGCACCATTTTCGAGACGAAGGCCATGTAGTTCGGGCTGGTGAACAGCATCTGGCGCACTGGATCGACCGATACGCCACCCCAGTTGAACACACCAACGTTACCCGGGTAGATCAGGCTGCCCTGTTCCGACGGCGGGGTGTATTGGCCTTCGTAGCGCAGTTCCTTGAACTGGATGCGGCACAGCATCTGGTCGAACGGACTGGCGCCCCACATGGCTTTTTCGGTCAGTTCCGGGGCCAGCAGGTTGAGGTCCGAACGGGCCTGGGTCGGTGCGGTGCGATCGCCCGGGACCGCGCCTTGCGGGACAGGGATCTCACGAATCGGCACGATCGGCGTACCGTCGCGACGGTCCAGCACGTACAGGCTGCCCTGCTTCGTTGGCGCGATCAGTGCCGGCTTGATACCGTCGGCGGTTTTCATGTCCAGCAGGGTTGGCTGGCTGCCAACGTCCATGTCCCACAGGTCGTGGTGGGTGAACTGGTAGTTCCAGCGCACCTTGCCGGTGGCCAGGTCCAGGGCCACCAGGCCGGCGCTGTATTTCTCGGCGCCCGGGGTGCGGTCGGCGCCCCATTGGTCTGGAGTCTGGTTGCCCAGTGGCAGGTAGACCATGCCGAGTTTTTCATCGACGCTGGCCAGCGACCACATGTTCGCCGAGTTGCGGCTGTAGTGTTCGCCCGCCGGCAAAGGCTCGGTGGCGTCCGGGTTGTTGCTGTCCCAGTTCCACACCAGGTGACCGTCGTGGACGTCGAAGGCGCGGATCACGCCGGACGGCTCGTTGGTCGACTCGTTGTCGGTAACGTGGCCGCCCATGATCACCAGGTCACGGGTGATGGCTGCTGGCGAGGTGGCGTAGTAGCCGCCCGGGGTGAACGGGCCGATACCGGTGGTCAGGTCGACCACGCCCTGGTTGCCGAAGCCTTCGCAGACTTTGCCGGTGTCGGCGTTCAGGGCAATCAGGCGGGCGTCGGCGGTCGGCAGGTACAGGCGGCGCGGGCAAGCCTGGGCCACGGCCTTGCCGGCGTCGGAGATCACGGTCGCAGAAGCGCCAGCGGCTGCGTAGGCGTTCTCGTCATAGTAGGAAACGCCACGGCAGGTCATGTGGGCGAAGCCCTTGAAGCCCACCGGGCTCTTGATCTGCGGGTCGAAGCGCCAGATTTCCTTGCCGGTGTCCGGGTCCAGCGCCAACACCTTGCTGTGGGCGGTGCAGGCATAGAGCATGCCGTTGACCTTGAGCGGGGTGTTTTCGTTGGTCAGCTCGACCGGGTCGCCGGCGGTTGGCAGGTCGCCGGTGCGGATGCGCCAGGCTTCCTGCAACTGGCCGACGTTGTCCGGGGTGATCTGCTTGAGCGGCGAGTAGCGGTCACCGAACTCGGTGCGGCCATAGGCCTGCCAGTCGCCGTCAGGCATGGTCGGTGCGGTGTTGGTGGTGTCGGCACTGTCGCGCCCCAGCTCACCGAGGACTTCGCCCGGGTTGGTGAACTGGCTGCCCACAGCAGCGGCGCCGGCCAGGACCACGGCCACGCTCAAGGCGGCGGTGCCCAGCGGCGCAGGGCCCTGGCGCAGCAGCGGACGGCGGAACCACGGCAGCAGCAGGACGATGCCGAGGGCGAACCACAGCGACAGCCGCGGCACCAGTTGCCACCAGTCCAGGCCAACTTCCCACAACGACCACGCAGTACTGGCCAGCAGCACCAGTGCATACAGGCCCAAGGCTGCACGACGGCCGGCCAGCAGCAGAATGCCGGTCAGCACCAGGCCGATACCGGCCAGCAGGTAGTACAACGAGCCGCCAAGCATGCTCAGCTTGATCCCCCCGGCCAACAAGGCCAGGCCCATTAGCAGCAGCAGGATACCGAGCAGGCTCGGCATCAGGCGGCTTGGACTTGAAGCACCTTCAGTGCTCATAGTGCGATTCTCCGTGACGTTTTAAGTAGCCTTGCGCAAGTTCACTGTAGATGACGATCGTGCGCGGGCGTGGTTCAGATAAAAACGGTGATCCCTGTAGGAGCGAGCCTGCTCGCGATGGGCGTGAACGATGACGGTGGGTGCCTGACACCCCGCGTAGCTTTCGGATCCATCGCGAGCGGGCCGCAAGCGGGTACTCGCTCCTACAGGGTTTGTAGCTCGGGTCAGAACGACGACTGCACCTTGATGCCGCCAATCAGCGCGTCATCCACATTGTTCACGCCACCGGGATGGCGGATGTACTGCAGGTTCGGACGTACCGTCAGCCAGTTGGTCAGGTGCACGCCGTAATAGAGTTCGGCACTGTATTCGGTGTCTTGCGGCGGCAGGTAGGCCGGGTTGTCGTAATCGAACACCGCGCGGGCCTGGTTGCTGGCCTCGGCATTCTTGCGGTAGGCCGGGTTGACGTGGACGCGGGCCATGGCAAAGCCGATGTCATCCTTGGCGCGGGCATCGAACAGGCCTTTGTAGACCAGGCCGGCCTGCACGTAGTTGTCGATCGCGTTGGTCTTCTTGTCGTGCATCGTGCCGTTGGCGAACAGGCTCAGGCCGCGCGAGTTGTCGCTGGCCACGCTGCTCACTTGCTGCTGGATACCCAGCCACACCCCATGTTTGCTCGACGAGCTGCGATAAGCCTCGCCGCTGAGGGCGGCGGGCTGGCCATTGCTGTCCTTGTAGACATCGCTGGCCTTGGCGCTGCTGTAGTAGTAACCGGCGCGGTATTCACCCGGCAGGCCATTGAATTTCGGGGTCCACACCAGTTCCACCGGGACCACGGTGCCCTGGGTGCCACTGCCGCTGAGCTTGAAGCCATTGTCCTTGTCCAGGTTGGACGGGTTCTGCTCATAGGCGCCGATCTGCGCGTAGACCTCCGGGCTCAGGTGGTACTTGACCCGCAGTGCCCACTGGCTGACCGGCCAGTTGTACCAGATGCCGCCGGCCCAGTTGCCGACCTGGGAGCCGCAGAACGCCAGGTTCTGGAAGTCGCAGGGGAAGCTGTTGAAGTCCTCGCCTTCGCCGAACCGGCCGGCCTTGATATCGAGTTTCTGGTCGAGGAATTTCTGCTGGTACCACATTTGCGTCAGGCGTGTGGTCTGGCCCCGGCCCCAGACTTCCTGGGCCGAGGTGAAGCCGCCGACCCGTGGATCGTTGATCCGGTCGTTGCTGATGTTGTTGCCGCTGCGCTTGGTGATGGTCAGTTGAAACTCGGCGTCGTCCCAGCCGAGGATCTTTTGCAGGTCCAGGTGGGTGCCCAGGCCAAACTGGTCGCTGTAGCGCGCAGTGCGATCGTGGTCGTAGCCGCCGTGCAGGTTGCTGCCCATTTCGCCGGTGTAGTCGAGCTTGAAGTCGTAGCCTTGTTGCGCGAGTTCAGTGCGGGTGCCGTTCCAGTCGCCGAGCATCCACGGCGATTGGCTATCGAACGCCGGGGCGGCCTGAACGCAGTTGGCAAGACCCAGGGCGGTGAAGCCGCCGATCAGGTTCAGGGTTTTACGGCGCGCAGCCGGTGTTGAGACAGCGCTGTCTCGGAAGATCTGCAAGTAAGGCATAAAGAAGAAATTCTGGGTCTTTTTCTAAGGGAGTGAGCTGCGCGGGTAAGAGCTGCGGCCGGCAGCGGAAGCGTTTCAGCTTAAGGGCGTAAGGATAATGATCTGTTACAAATAGAGAAAGGGCTTTTCTCGACATGCTTCCTTTCGGATTTGGTAACAGTCGTACGCGGCCGGTCAGGTGACCTACATTTACCCCAGAGCGCACAGAATCCTTCCACCCGCTGTCCCCCTCGGCTAAGGTGCGCGCCTTCCCATCCTGATTAGGTTCAAAGGCCCGGCATGACCGAACACACCACTGACCCGCTGCATGGCGTGACGCTTGAACAGATCCTCAATGCGCTGGTTCAACACTACGAATGGTCGGGGCTGGCCGAGCGTATCGACATTCGCTGCTTCAAGAGCGACCCGAGCATCAAGTCGAGCCTGACTTTCCTGCGCAAGACTCCCTGGGCCCGCGAGAAAGTCGAAAAGCTCTATGTGAAGCTGATGCGCACCAAACGCCCGCTCTAAGGAATGTCCATGGCTGTCGAGCTGACGCGAGGTTCGCCCGTCGAACGCCGGTGCATTCGCCTGGCTGCCGTACTCGGTTGGCTGGGCCTGAGCATCCAGCTGTACCTGGTGTTTTATGGCCGCTGGAGTGTCGAGGCCAGTTTGCTCGGCGGCCTGGTGAGCTACTTCAGTTATTTCACGGTACTGACCAATACCCTGGTGGCCGCAGTGCTGACCAGTGCGGCCACGAGCCAGCAGTCTCGCGGACGGACGTTTCTGTTGCAGCCGTGGGTCAGCAGCGGCATCGCGGTCAGCATCAGCGTAGTCGGCCTGGCCTACAGCCTGTTGCTGCGCCACCTGTGGCACCCGCAGGGTTGGCAATTGATCGCTGATGAGTTGCTGCACGACGTGATGCCGCTGCTGTTTGTGCTCTATTGGTGGCGTTGCGTGCCCAAGGGTCACTTGCGCCTGGGGCATATCGGCCTGTGGGCGATCTATCCGCTGCTGTACTTTGCCTATGTCCTGCTGCGGGGGCGCTCGCTGGGGATTTACCCTTATCCCTTTGTGGATGTGGAAAAGCTCGGTTATCCCCAGGTGTTTCTCAACGCCTCGGGGATCCTGCTCGGGTTTGTCGTGGTGGCGTTGGTGGTGCTGGGGTTGGATCAGTGGCGCGCACGACGGGGATCACGTGTGTAGGCGCGAGCCTGCTCGCGAAAAAACTGAGCCCGCCGTGGGGAATCAGGGAGCGCGCGTTATCGTTGACGCCCATCGCGAGCAAGCTCGCTCCCACAGTGTGATGCGGGCTTGCTCGCGACGTTACTGTTCGTTGTCGTCGAGTTGCCAGTAGCCTACGGCTTTGACGAATTGCTGATCCAGGCCCTTTTCTTCCAGCAGCACCCGGCGGATCTGGCGTGACGCCTTGGCTTCGGTGGCGATCCAGGCGTAGAGCTGGCCCTCGGGCAGGGACAGCTGCTGCACGGTGGCCAGCAGGTGATCCTTGCCACCTTCACGCAAGACCCAGATCACCTCGACCTCGGCCGGGCTGTCGAGCTCTTGCTGCTCGGCGCCATTCTCGATTTCCACCACCACCAGTGCCCGGCGATTGGCGGCCAATCCTTCCAGGCGGCGAGCAATGGCGGGCAGGGCGGTTTCGTCGCCGATCAGCAGGTAACTGTCGAAGATATCCGGCACCACCATCGAGCCGCGCGGCCCGGCAATGTGCAGGAATTGGCCGGGTTGCGCCTGTGCCGCCCAGGTCGATGCAGGGCCGTCGCCGTGCAGGACAAAATCAATGTCCAGCTCCAGGGTGTCCAGGTCATAGCGGCGCGGGGTGTAGTCGCGCATCGCCGGCTTTGGCCCCTGATCGTTATTGGCCCCCAGTTCGAGCGTTTCCAGGGCCGCCTGTTCCTCGGCATTTTGCGGGAACAGCAGTTTCACGTGGTCATCCGTGCCCAGGCTGATGAACCCGGCCAGTTCCGGCCCGCCAACAGTGATCCGGCGCATGCGCGGCGTCAGGTCGATTACCCGCAGTACCTGCAGGCGGCGGCGTTTGATTTGGTGCATGACGCGGTGGATGGTCTGGGTGATCACTTCAGTCATTACGCGTTCTCCTGAACCGATTGTGCTTGCGGGCCATCGACTATGGCCTTGGCGGTGTTGTTGAGCAGGTCGCGGACCCGCAGGATTTCTTCCGGGCTCCAACGGCCGTGGTGCATCTGCAGGGCATGGCGCAGGTTGTGCACTGCCTCGTGGATCTCGGCGGGGCGGTCGTGGCCGCGCAGCGAGCGCTTGCTGACTTCAATGCGCATCCGCACGCCGTCCAGGGCAATCGCTTGTTCGCCCAGTGACTGGCGGCCGGCGTCGGTGATGGCGTAGCGTTTTTTGCCGCCGTCGGCGTCGCCCAGGATCAGTTCGCTTTCTTCCAGGAAGGTCAGGGTCGGGTAGATCACCCCGGGGCTGGGGCTATAGGCGCCATCGAACATGCTTTCGATCTGGCGGATCAGGTCATAGCCGTGGCAGGGCTGTTCGGCGATCAACGCCAGCAACAGCAGCTTCAGGTCGCCAGGGGCAAATACCCGGGGCCCGCGGCCACCGCGTTCGCGGCCGGGGCCCGGGCGTTTTTCGAAGCCGTCGCGGCCGTCGGAGTGTTCGCGGTGGGAATGATGGTCTCTCATTTTTGCTTTCTCTCGTCGTGTTTAGACATAACTTAAGATATATCTTTGAGAAAAAGCAAGCACCCCGGACCAACGGCGCAGGCTGCCTGCAACCCCTCTGATCGACACCCCTGTGAATCTGCCAGGCTTGCCGTGTGCTCGCCTGGATACGGCTCGATCCTGCGCCGGCGGTAATTTCCTTATTGCGTTCGCAGGTGTTTTTAGTGCTAACTCTCTAATTAACTTGTTTGCCCCTTTATTTATTAAGGCAGTGCTATTAGTCTTACGGAAGTTGCACTGCTGGTTCTCTCTGTATGGGATTTCCAGAGAATCTGTATGTGGTTTCAGTCTGACGGCTGTTGAGCTGAGTGTTTGATTTTTATTGTTTTTTCTTTCCGCTTGAATAGCACTCCAGCTACGCAAAGGACGGAACTTGCCTGCTTACTTTTAAAAATAAATGTTCGATGATTTGCTGGCTTTGAAAGTTGAGACAAAACGCCATCTCGGCGTTTGGCTGGTCACCAGTCAGTTGTCGCTTTTACTGCATCGACCCTATTAAAAAGACAGGTACTGAAGATGTTCAAGAAAATCGCGTTCGCTGCTCCCCTGGCTGTTCTGGCTCTGAGTTCTTCGATGGCGTTTGCCGCCGGTGAAGCCCGTCACTCGATCAGCCTGATAGCTGAAGTGCCGACCAACGGCTTCTATGTAGTCCCGACCGATCCTGACTTGGTCAACAAGGACCAGGACATGAGCTATCAGCCAACCACCGGCAAAATGGGCGAGGTCAATGGCTTCTTTGACATGATCAACACTAATGGCTCTGTACACGCCAGTCTGGATAACGTGCCGCAACTGTACTCCGGTTCCAACGCAATCAATCTGCAAGTGGCAATCAATGGTGTCGTCCTCTCCACGACTCCGCAAATGGTGGTCGGCGAAACCGAGTCGAACGTAAATTTCCGTGCGCCACTGAATATCAAGGCGGTCAGCCCCAACATTGCAGCTGGTTCTTACAACGGCTCGGTCAATATGACGTTTGACGCCGTTCTCCCGGTTTCTCTTTGAACTTGATCGATAGCGGTAAGCGCTTACTTGCTTAAGTAACGTGACCGGTCGGCACTGCGTTCGCGTGTCGGCCGGGATTCAACCTTTCGTAATCAGAGTATTCGTTCATGTTCCCGATGACGCCCATCGCGGCGGCGCTCGCGCTGCTGTTATGTAGCAGTGCATTTGCGGCGCCCACTTCGATTGATTACACGCCGCGAAGTTTGCTGGCACAGGCCAAGGGCCTGCCGGCCGAGTTCGAAGAACATTTTTTCGATGTGCCGCTGGCGGTTCGGGTCGAGCTTGATCAACAACCGCTGGGCGAGGCGATGATTGTGTTGTCCCGTGATGACCGGGTGACCTTGCTCGATTTCACCGACACCAGCGAGAGTCGCTTCGGTGCCGGCGAACGTGAGACCTGGGCCGATACCCTGAAGTCCGGCGTGGCGCTGGGCACCTGCACGGGGCAATGCCCGGAGCAGATGCTGGCGGTGCACTACAACCTGGAAAACTCTTTGCTGTCGATCGTCACCGAGAATGCCGAACGCGATAGCGAAGCCAAACACTTCTACGATCAGCCCGAAGGCGGCAGCAGCGGGTTGATGGTGCGTAACCAGCTCAATCTCAATGGCGGCCAGGAGCAAGACCTGGGTGGACGTTTTGGCCTTGAGGCCAGCGCCAGCCTGGGCAATTGGAGCCAAGTGTTCAATATGCAACTGGCGCGCCTGGGCGGGCCGGATGAGCAGACCTATCACGCGGTGCATGAGCTCTATACCCAGCGCGAACTGCAGGGCAGTTTTTTGCGCCTGGGCTACTTCACTCCCAACTCCGAAGGCCTGACACGCCAGCCACGCTCGTTCGGCACCAGCCCGGACACCGCTGTGGGCGTGATGTACGGCAGCTCCGACAGCCTGGCGATCGACAGCCCCAAGCCCAGCGTGTATCCGGTGTATGTCACGGCCAACCGCCAGGCGTCCGTGGAGATCTATCGCGAGGGCCTGCTGATCAACACGCAGTCGGTGCCGGCCGGCTTGCAGACCCTCGACACGCGCCCGCTGCCGGGAGGGATCTACGAGGTAGAGGTACGCTTGATCGAGGACGGGCAAATCACCTCGACCACCCAGGAGCTGATCTACAAACCCAACAACTGGCGCAACCACGAGGAGCGCTGGCGCTACAACCTGTTTGCCGGGCAGGAAAGCAAACTGCTGAGCAATTGGGATGAACAGGACAGCGGCGATGCCACGGCTGGGGCCTCGATCAACTACCTGCTGCACCCACGGGTGATTCTCGGGCTGTCGGCTCGCCAGGTGCGGGAAAAGCTGCAGTACGGCAGCTCCATCGACTGGACCTTGGGCGATCGCGTCAGTCTCTACGCCAACCTGTACCAGACCGAAGATCATGGCACCGGTGCAGACCTGCAAGGGCTGTACAACTACGGCTCCGGCAGCCTGGTGATCAGCCACAACCGTAGTTGGCTCGACACCACCAACACTTACGAAACCCTGCCCGACGGCACCCGTGTGCGCCAACGCAATGTGTTCACCGGCGAGACCAGCAATTCATCGCTGGCGCTGAACCACCGGATCAGCCGCAAGAGTTCGCTCAACGCGCGGGTGTCCCACAGTGAAGGCAACGTCGAAGGTATGGGTGTCGACCTGGGCTGGACGCAACGCACCGAGTTGTTTGGCAGCGATGCCAACTGGCGACTGTCGCTGTTCGATCGCCCCGGCAGCTATAGCAGCGGTGATGCGCGCAATCGCGGCGTCGACCTCAGTATCAACCTGGCGCTCGGCGGTCCGGGCCAGCAGATTTCCGGCAGCATCGGCAGCCGCACCGCCCGTGATGGCAGCCGCGACAACAACGCCTCGTTCGGTTACCGCAAAGACCTGCAAGACCACGTGCTGCAGAGTGTCTCGGTGACCGCGCTCACCGATACCTATGGCGTCGGCTTGTCGAGCCTGGCGAACTTTCGTACCGATGCCATCAACGGCGATGGATTCATCCAGCGCTCATCGTTCAACGACAAGTTCACTGGCGGCGTGAACCTCGACAGCACCCTGGTGGTCGGTGCGCAACGCATGGCGCTGACCAGCCAGCATCAGGGGCGCGGTGCGGGGATGATCGTCGACGTCGAGTCCGATATCGACGGCATTGCCTTGCGCGCCGACGACCTCAGCGGTGGCAGCGCAGCCTTGCGTCCGGGGCGCAATTTCATTCCGCTCACGGCGTACAGAAACAGCTCGGTGAGCTTCGACTTCGACGGCAACCACGTACCGGCGGCGAGCATCGAACCGGCGCGCACCCGCTATCACCTGAACAAGGGCGGCGTGGAGTACCGCAAGGTGCGCGTGATGAAAACCCTGACCGTACTTGGTCGCCTCGTCGACCCACAAGGACGGCCGCTCAAGGGGCACCACGTGATCAACCACGCCAGTCGTGGGGTCAGCGAAGTCGACGGCTTTTTCTCGATGGAAATGCATGCCGGCTCGCCGACGCTGGAAGTGCGTTATGCCGACCAGTTGCTGTGCCAGTTCCGGCTTGATGTCGACAAGCATCGTAGTGAAAACAACGTGTTGATGATCGGCGATTTGCGCTGCTCGCCAGATACGTTGGCGGATGCTTCATTCACTCGACAGGAGGCCAGTTAAATGGTGAATCTCAAGACTTGCATACCGCAATTGCTGTGCGTGCTGGCGCTGTTTGTGGCGACACCGGCCGAGGCGGTGAATCAGGAAATCAGGGCGTTGTTCCGCCCCGACCCTGCGAATCCGCAGCGCAACGCGTTCCTCAACAAGACACCGTCCACCGGGTACTGCGAGTACTACCCGGTTATCTGCAGCAATAGCGATACATTCAGTATCCGTCTGATGACACAACTCGAGTCGAACAAGGCAATTCAAGCCGATGCCGGACCGCGTGACAGTGCAATGTTCAAAGTGCCCGGAGGATGGCGTTCATTGACGGTTACCAATGCCGATACGGGGGGAAGAGAAACAGTCGAGGTACGTATTTCCGGCGTTGGCTCCAATTATGTCTTGAGTGATACGGCCGCCAATCTGACCGGAGCTCCGAATGCGGGGGAAGGGCACGATCGGTTATGGAAAGGCGCAGGCTGGGTGTATCCAGCACCTCCCTGCTCAACCACTGGAATGGGTTTTTTCGGGTCGAGAACGTACGCTTTTTTCTGGAAAACTCCCGATGAGCGCCCTTGCGTCAAGGTGGCCAACTTTGCAATCCCTGCCATGACCTATGGCTATCTGGATTTTGCCTACGAACTGCGTACGCCCAAACCGCTGGGCATGTCGTCGGGGCTCTATACCGGAAGCTTGAGTTATAGCCTGGGCCCTAACGGTGACTTCGACTTCGGCGACGTCATGATTCCAAACGATTCGGACCTGACCCTGGATTTCGTGCTGGATGTTCAGCACACCCTGAAAGTCGAGATTCCTCCTGGTGGTGAAAAGATCCAGCTGGTGCCCGCCGGTGGCTGGCAGAGCTGGCTGCAGGCCGGGCGGAGGCCGGTGAGCCTGTTCCGCGATCAGACCTTCAACATCTCGGCGTCGTCGCGTTTCAAGATGCAATTGATATGTGGCATCGGCCTGTTTCCCAATTGCGCGCTTGAGAATCGTGAAGCGAACCGTCGAGTGCCGCTGTTTGTCAGTGTCAGCCTGCCCAATGGCTTGACCGACCTCTCCGGGCAACCGGTCAGGCGCCTGCGATTGATGCCGAGTCCGGAGAATGCGCAACAATTTCAGCCTGGGTTCTATGTTGATCGGGCACCGGGAACCCTGCATTTCGAAATCTCGCCACAGCATGTGGAAAGCATGCTGAAACCCGGTGTGGCAGGCACTTATTCCGGCGGTGTCTATGTGATCTGGGACTCGGATATCTGATGGCGCGCGCATCGAAGCGTGGAGTGTGTGTTGTGTTCAATGTGAAGAGGTTCATGGGTATGAAGCGTTTGTTGCTAGTGATGGGTTTGTGCGGTTTTTCCCTGGCTGTTTCGGCGGGGCCGCAGATTAACGTCGGGACGGTCTACGACTATCTGGAAGGCGACAAAAGTACCTACCTCAAACGCGTATTCAACAGCGGTGACAGCACGGCTTTCGTCAAGGTCAATATTCTGGAAATCGTCTACGACGCCAACGGCGTCCCCAATGAAGTGCCGGTCAAGAGTGACCCGGATGCGACGTCCCGTGACGGATTGATGGCCAGTCCGGCGCGCTTGATCATCCCGGCGAACGGGATGCAGGGCACGCGGTTGTTGTTCATGGGAGAGCGTGACAACGAACGCTATTTTCGGGTGCGTTTTGTCCCGGTCGTCCCGGAAAAGGAAGACGAGTTCGCGGTGTCCAGTGACGAGCGCGAGGATTACAAAAAGAATCTTTCGGCCGGGGTCAACGTCATGACCGGGTTCGGCACGGTGTTCTTCGTCCGGCCGAACAACAGCCGTTACGACAGCGTGATCGAGAACGGTGCAAGCACCTACCGTATTCGTAACAACGGCAACGCTTCAGTGGTGGTCGACGAATTTCGCAACTGCTCGATCAAACAGGAAAACGAGTGCGAACCCATCACCAAGCACCACATCCGTGCAGGCAAGGATTTCGTGTTCGACAAGAAGCCGGGACGTGAGTACCGCTTCAACCTGGTCGAGGGCCCATCGAAAAAAGTGCTGCAGGTTGCCGGCCAGTAATTCCCCTGGGGCGGGTCGCCTTGACGGGCTCGCGGTATTAATTGACGCAACAGGTACCTGACATGATCAAGCAATCGGCCATCGCCGTGTGGGCTGGCGTGATGGCGCTGGTGAGCTCCCTCGCGTTCGCGGCGCGGGAAGAACACAGGTTCGAGGTCTCGGTGGACATACCGACGCTGGGGTTTTACGTGATCCCGGCCGAAACGGACTGGATACATCGTGAACAGATATTGCCATGGAACATTCACAGCAAAACGCTGGTGGGGTTGCGCAAGAACTTCGACGTCAAGCACGACACCAGCGCGATCGAAGCACGGCTGGAAGCCGAGCCCTATTTGTCCAACGGGCGCGACGAGCAGAACATCTATTTGCGCGTCAGCTTCAATGGCCAGGAGTTGAGCCATGATCCGCAACCACGCGAAGTGGTATCGGCAGCCCAGGCCATGGCCGGTGGACGCTTCCCGCTGGAGATCCAGCCGAAAGTGCCCGCCGGCGGATACAAACCGGGTGTTTATTACGGCAATGTACGAGTGATATTCATCGCCGCTGCGCCTTGATGTCCGGTAGTCCGACAGCAGGAATCCGACCTTACATAAAAAAAGCGCCAAACCAGGTTCTCAATGACGTCGATTTCGTCCCGAACCCGGAAAAAAACAGGAGTGAAAAGTATAGGGTTGCCGCCACGCGGGTGCGTCTGTCGATCCTTGCCTAGCGGCGGACGGTTGCCTCGGTTGTCGCGGTTGGCTGGCACATCGTGTGGGTGCCCGGTTGCAGGTAGGGCGTGAGGATCGGTGCCATGCCCTTGAGCACTTGCACCGGCAAGGCCGAGGTGAACTTGAAGCCTTGGGCGGAGGCTCCCGGCACGAAGGCAGTCAGGGTGCCGAAGTGATGATCGCCAATGTAGAACACGAAGGTCGCGGTGCGGTTGATCGCCTTGGAACTGAGAATGCGCCCGCCCGAACCGACGGCTTCGATGCGGTTGTCGCCGGTGCCGGTCTTGCCGCCCATCGCCAGTGGCGTGCCATCGGCCAGTTTGAAGCTGCCAGCCACACGTTTTGCGGTACCGGCGTCGACCACCTGTGACAGTGCTTCACGCAGGGCCGTAGCCACTTCCACCGGCATGACCCGCTTGCCGGCGTCGGGGTCGTTGGTCAGGCGAGTCTCGTAGGGAGTGTCGGCGGCGAAATGCAGGCTGTCGATGCGCAGGGTCGGCATGCGCACACCGTCGTTGAGGATGGTGCCGACCAGTTCTGCCAGGGCGGCAGGGCGGTCGCCGGAACTGCCGATGGCGGTAGCCAGCGACGGCACCAGGTGGTCGAAGGGGTAACCGACTTTTTGCCAGCGTTGGTGAATGTCGAGGAAGGCTTCGATCTCCAGCATGGTGCGAATGCGGCTGTCGCGGGCGCTCTTGTGCTTGCTCTTGAACAGCCAGCTGTAGACCTCCTGACGCTCGAACTGGCTGGCCTTGACGATCTGGCTGAACTTGGCGTCCGGGTTATTGAGCAGGTAGCCGATCAGCCACAGGTCCAGCGGGTGGACCTTGGCAATGAAGCCCTGGTCGGGAAGGTCATAGGCACCGGGGCCGTAGCTGGCGTAGAGGCGCTCCAGGCGCTCGTCGGTGAGCTTTTCCTTGGTCTTGAGGGTTTTCAGATGCGAGCGCACAAAGCTGTTGAAGCTCTCCTGGGAAGCTTCGGGCAGCAGGTAGCGGTGCACCGCGGCCAGGCGAATAGCGGTGGGATGCATGCTGTCCAGGAAGGTGTCGAGACGCGCCTGGGTGTCCTTTTTCTGGTACTTCTTCCAGAACTTCAGCAGGAACGAAGTGCCTTCGCGGTCGGCGAACTGGGCCAGGTATTCCTGGCGTCGCGGGTTGACGTCATCCTTGAGCAACTGGCCGCTGTTGTCCGGCCCGGAATAGGTGGTGTAGCGCACCAGGTCGCGCATCAGGCGGATGAACGGCAGGTTGATCGACTCGCGCAGGGAATCGCGCAAGGTCGGCAGGCGGCCGTTGTCCTCTTTGCGAAAGTTGTGGAAGGTGTGCAGGCCGCCGCCGGTGAAAAAGGCTTCGCCGGGGCTCGCCGAGTATTTGCGGTCCAGGGCGGCGCCGAGCATTTTCGCCAGGCTGCGGTCGGTGTTCTGGATCAGGTAGTCGACGGCCCAGCGGGTCAGTCGGTCCTGGTCGGCGACTTCGACTTTTTTCAGTTCGGCCGGGGTCTGGGCGACGTAACGGTCGTGCAGCTGCGCGATGATTTGCAGGTAGGTGGTCAGCACCCGCAACTTGGCGGTGGAGCCCAGCTCCAGTTTGCTGCCTTCGTTGATGTCGAACGGTTGGTCGGTGCTGTCGGTTTGCACCCGCACGCGCGAGCCGTCGGGGGTCAGCTCGAGCAAGGTGAAGCTGTAGCGCACTTGCGCGGTGCTGGTGGCTGTCAGCAGGCGCTCGCCAAGCAGGCCGATTTCGGCGGCAAACACCGGGTCGGCGAGGCGCTTGAGGTAGTCGCTGGCTTGGGTCTGCAGGTCGCCCTGCAAGGTGCTGGTGGCGGACAGGTCGAGACGGTCCAGGTCATACAGCGGGCGGTTGAGCATGGAGGCCAGGCGACTGCGCGCGACGCTGATGCCTTTGTTGGTTTCAATCGGCTGGATGGTCGGTTGTTGCACCCAGTCACGGTAGGTGACCTTGCTGGCGAGTGCCGCGCTGGTCAATGCCGGGTCGAGCACGGCGTTCTGCGCCAGCAGGCGGATATGGCTGTCGGTGAGGTTCGCCAGGTCTGCCTGGCCCTTGGTCAGGTAATACGACGGCCGGCGCTGGGCAATCATCAATGACAACACTTGGCGCAAGGCCAGGCCGCGTTGCGCCAGGCTTTGCGGATCGCTGGCGTCGCTGGCCAGGGCCTGGTTGACCTGGTTGAAGTCGGCGCCGTACCACACGCGCAACCCCTCGGCCATGCCATGCACTTCGCCATGGCCGGGGACTGCCGACAGCGGCACGCTGTTGAGGTAGTCACGCACGATATTCTGCCGGGCCTCGAGGGTCTGCGGGCCGTCCTGATAGGCACGCACGCTGGCGGAAATCATCTGGCGAATCTTCTCGCCACCTGAAACGGTCAGGCCGTCCGGCGAGTGGCGGTACTTCTCCAGTTGGGTGGCGAGGGTGCTGCCGCCGGCAGTCTGGCCGGGCAGGTGGAGCATCTTGGCCACTTGTGACCAGGCGGCCTTGGCGAAACGCGGCCAATCGACGGCAGGGTTGGCCTTGGGTTGCTTGGGGTCCAGCAGGTCACGGTTTTCGATGAACAGCAGGCTATGGGTGACCAGTGGCGGAATCGAGGCGAAGCTCGAATACAGCTGCTGTGGGTATTTGAATTGATAGAGCGCGGCGGTGGTGCAATCGGTGATCGACAGGCCGGCCTGGATTTTCTCGGCGTAGGGCACAAAAAAGCCATTCTTGCTGTACTCGAGCAGCTTGGGTGAAAAGCGGGTTTGCGCGGCGATCACATAATCGCGCTTGAGCAGGCGTGGCAGAAAGTCCCCCAGCGCGCTGTAGCCCAGGCGTTTATCGAAAGGCCCGGCGCCCGGGTAGAAAATCGAATCGCTGGGCCCTGGGTGCATCGAGTAGCTCAAGGACGTCGCGAACCGGCTGAACTCCCGTGCCTGGAAGCGCGAGGTCCGCACCTCTTTTTCAATGGCAAAGCCAAGCACGATCAGGATGATCACCAGCAATAGCCAGAACGAGCGCCAAGCATAGCGGCGACGGCTTTTTTTCGGTAAAGGCGCTTCTTCCACGCTGTCAGTTGGCACCACAGGTTTACTCGAATCGGTTTGCCATAAAGCGCCCATAGTCGACTGATCCATTCACGCAGATTGATCGGACTTGTCTGAAGCTTAGACGCTGGTGGCGCGGGGTGAAAAATTTGTATGAGCACAATCGCAGCGCGTGGTGCGTTGCGCCTACCAGTCGTCGGTAAACCTCTGGAGGAGGCACTCTAGAGCCTTCAAACCGGTAAATACGGCCTAGGTAGGGGCATGACGTTGCACCATTGCTGTGCAATACTCCGCGCCGCTTCGCAGCTCAGTAAATGTGCGAAATGCAGGTGATACACCTCTGCAGATGGGGCTTTTGTCGAGAGTTCCTTCTGAATTTTGTCGTTTATAGAGTGAAAGTAACTGCGATAAGCTTTTTATACTGCGCGTCCCGCTGATCCTGCAGGTTTTGTCCTACAGGACGGATTCACCCACGAAGTGGATCCGGTTTCAGGAAGTGTCGGCCTATCGGTCGGTGCTTCGACACTCGGTGGTCATATCCAATAACAAGACGAGGTTGTACCCCTATGCCAGTCGGCAATCACCAGCACCACGGCGAGACCGCTCAAGGCGGCCCGCTCAAACGCGAACTCGGCGAACGGCATATTCGCTTGATGGCGCTCGGCGCCTGTATCGGTGTCGGTCTGTTCCTGGGTTCAGCCAAGGCCATCGAAATGGCCGGCCCGGCAATCATGCTGTCCTACATCATCGGCGGTCTGGCGATCCTGGTGATCATGCGCGCCCTCGGTGAGATGGCCGTGCACAACCCGGTGGCGGGCTCGTTCAGCCGCTACGCGCAAGACTACCTGGGCCCGTTGGCAGGTTTTCTCACCGGCTGGAACTACTGGTTCTTGTGGCTGGTGACCTGCGTTGCGGAAATTACCGCGGTGGCGGTGTACATGGGCGTCTGGTTCCCGGACGTGCCACGCTGGATCTGGGCGCTGGCCGCACTGATCAGCATGGGCTCGATCAACCTGATCGCGGTCAAGGCATTCGGTGAGTTCGAGTTCTGGTTCGCCCTGATCAAGATCGTCACCATCATCGCGATGGTAGTCGGCGGCATCGGTGTGATTGCCTTCGGCTTCGGCAACGATGGCGTGGCCCTGGGTATTTCCAACCTGTGGACCCATGGCGGTTTCATGCCCAACGGCGTGCAAGGCGTGCTGATGTCCCTGCAGATGGTGATGTTCGCCTACCTGGGCGTAGAGATGATCGGCCTGACCGCCGGTGAAGCGAAGAACCCGCAGAAGACCATCCCCAATGCCATTGGCTCGGTGTTCTGGCGCATTCTGCTGTTCTACGTGGGTGCCTTGTTCGTGATCCTGTCGATCTACCCATGGAACGAAATCGGTACCCAGGGTAGCCCGTTCGTGATGACCTTCGAGCGTCTGGGCATCAAGACCGCCGCTGGCATCATCAACTTCGTGGTGATCACCGCAGCGCTGTCGTCCTGCAACGGCGGCATCTTCAGCACCGGGCGCATGCTCTACAGCCTGGCGCAGAACGGCCAGGCACCTGCCGGTTTCGCCACCACCTCGAGCAACGGCGTACCGCGTCGGGCCTTGCTGCTGTCGATCTTCGTGCTGTTGCTGGGCGTGTTGCTGAACTACATGGTTCCGGAAAAAGTCTTCGTCTGGGTGACCGCGATCGCCACCTTCGGCGCCATCTGGACCTGGGTGATGATCCTGCTGGCGCAACTCAAGTTCCGTCGCGGCCTGAGCGTTTCCGAGCGTGCGGCCCTGAAGTACCGCATGTGGCTGTACCCGATCAGCTCCTACCTGGCGCTGGCGTTCCTGGTGCTGGTGGTCGGCCTGATGGCCTACTTCCCGGAAACCCGCATCGCCCTGTATGTCGGCCCGGCGTTCCTGGTGCTGCTGACCGTGCTGTTCTATGCGTTCAAGCTGCAACCGACCAATGCCACACAAGGTGCGGTCAGCCAGGCGTCTTGATGGCCTGATGCGCTGTACCAAAAAGCCCCGGTTGATTGACCGGGGCTTTTTATTTGTGCGCTGTTTGTTTATCCCGACTTCGGCAAGAACGCGTCCATCAGCAATACCTCGCACTCCCGGGCCTGGTACTGGTTGATCTGCGGCACCAACCGGCGGAAGTGCTCGGATTGGCAATGGGCGTCCAGCGCAGCCTGGTTCGGCCATTGTTCGACGAAGACAAAATGTCCCGGATCGTGCTGGTCGACGAACAGGTCGTAGGCGATGCAGTCGGGTTCCAGGCGGGTTTTCTCCACCAGTTCGGCGTACCACGGGCGCACGGTGTCGATGTGTTCGGGCTTGATGAAGTCCTGGGCAATCACTTTGAGCATGGGTTCTTCCTTGGGGTGCGCGGTATCAGGCCGCCACGTCATTGGCTTCGAAGCTGTCGGCCCGAGCCATTTGCCACATCCGCGAATAGAACTCGCCGCTGACTTCACCGGTCAGCAGTTCACCGGGCTTGAGGAACACGTGCAGTTGGGAGAACAGTTTGATCTCGGTGGCTGACATGCGCCGCACCAGGTGTTTGGCTGACAACTGCGAGGGGTGTTCGAGGCCGGCGGCGGCGAGCATTTCCGCCAGGGCCTTGAGGGTGCTGCGGTGGAAGTTGAACACCCGCTGGGCCTTGTCCGGGACCACCAGGGCGCGCTGGCGCAAGGTGTCCTGGGTGGCGACGCCGGTCGGGCATTTGTTGGTGTGGCACGACTGCGACTGGATACAGCCGATGGCGAACATGAAGCCGCGGGCCGAGTTGGCCCAGTCGGCACCGATGGCCAGTACGCTGGCGATATCGAACGCGCTGACGATCTTGCCGCTGGCGCCCAGCTTGATCTTGTCCCGCAGGTTCAGGCCCACCAGGGTGTTGTGTACGAACAACAGACCCTCGCGCATTGGCACGCCAATGTGGTCGGTGAACTCCACGGGCGCGGCACCGGTGCCGCCTTCCTTGCCATCGACCACGATGAAGTCCGGGAGGATTCCGGTTTCCAGCATGGCCTTGGCGATGCCCATGAATTCCCAGGGGTGACCCAGGCAGAACTTGAAGCCCACCGGTTTGCCGCCGGACAGCTCACGCAATTGCTGGATGAAGTGCATCATTTCAATCGGCGTGGAAAACGCACTGTGGCGCGACGGCGAGACGCAGTCTTCGCCCATGGGTACGCCGCGGGTGTCGGCGATTTCCCGGGTCACCTTGTGCTTGGGCAGGATCCCGCCGTGGCCCGGCTTGGCGCCCTGGCTCATCTTGATTTCGATCATCCGCACTTGTGGGTTCTGGGCCTGGGTGGCGAAGCGTTCCGGGTCGAAGCGGCCATCGGTCGTGCGGCAGCCGAAGTAACCGCTGCCCAGTTCCCAGGTCAGGTCGCCGCCGTGTTCACGGTGATAGGGGCTGATGCTGCCCTCGCCGGTGTCGTGGGCGAAGTTGCCGAGTTTCGCGCCCTGGTTCAACGCCCGGATGGCGTTGGCGCTGAGGGAGCCAAAGCTCATGGCCGAGATGTTGAACACCGAGGCCGAGTACGGCTGGCTGCACTGCGGGCCGCCGACGATCACCCGGAAGCTGCTGGGATCGGTCACCGGGGCCGGGCGCATCGAGTGGCCGATGAATTCGAACCCTGACTGGTAGACATCGATCAGGGTGCCGAAGGGTTTGTCGGCACTTTCATTCTTGGCGCGCGAATAGACCAGTGAGCGTTGGGCCCGGGAAAAGGGCAGGGCGTCGCTGTCGGATTCCAGCAGGTACTGGCGGATTTCCGGGCGGATGCCTTCCACCAGGTAGCGGATATTGCCCAGGATCGGGTAGTTGCGGCGCACCGCATGGGGGCTTTGCAGCAGGTCGAAGATGCCCAGCAGGCTCAGCAGGCCGGTGATGATGGTCAGTGGCCAGACCCACTCATGGTGCAGAAACGGTAGGCTGGCGAGGGTAAAGATCACACAGGCGGCAAAGAAGGCGTAGCGGCTCAGGAGTGACAGGCTCATACGGGTTCCTTGGGTTCGGACTCATCAAATTCGGCACGATTTTCTACAGGTCGGGATTTCCTTGTGCCTGCAAAAATATCGAAAACAGCTCGGACTGGGATTTGATCCCCAGCTTGCTGTAGATGTGTTTCTTATGGACTTTCACGGTTTCGGCAGAGATTTCCAGCTTACGGGCGATTTCCTTGCTGGAGCAACCGCTGAGCATCCAGCGCCCGACATCCAGTTCGCGGGCAGTCAGTTGCGCGCCCTTGATCTGTTGCAATGAAGCTTCCAGGCGGCTGCGCCAGTCAGTGTGCTGGACCGGCGGCTCAGGTGTGGCTGGTACCTCGTTTTCATAGGGCAGGCGTTGGCGCAGCAGGCTCAGGACCCACGGCTGGATCAGCGACAGCAGGGCGATCTGTTCGCTGCTGAACCGTTGCTGGCTGCCCAGCGACAGGCACAGGGTGCGCTCGCCCTCGAGCTGGCAATTGAACTGGATTTCATCGGCCACCACGTTCAGGCGAAAGTAGCGCTGGTAGTACTCGGTCAGCTCGAAGTGCTCGGGCGCTACCTCGGACAGGCGATAGAGCCCAGTGCGCGCCTGCTCGCGGCTGGCGATGTAGAACGGGTCCAGCAGGAACAGACCCATCAGGTAATCCTGGAACAATGGGTCGGGGCTACCGTCTGCACTCGGGCATTCGCCGAACACCAGGGGCCGCTGGTCCCCGTCGAAGAGCACCACCACCCAACTGTCGAAGCTCAGGTACTGGTCCAGCAGGCGCACCAGTTGGGTCCAGAAGTTGGGTTTGTCGAGGGCATCGATCAACTGCCCGATGGAGCGGTGCCAGGCGATATCCTGCAGCGAGTGATTCATTCAGCGTTCCCGGTCGGCTCACGGCCTGAAGTTGCCGAACATACTGGCCCAGACAGGCGGCAGGGGCAATCCATGGAGGGTGACGCAGCCCCGGCGGCCGTGGGATCCTTGGTTTCTTTGAACCAAGGCCGCTGATTGTCCATGACCGATTCCGTTTGTGTTGAGCCCCGTATTATCCGCATTGCGGCCGCGCTGTTGATCGGTCCCGACGGCCGCACCCTGCTGGTCCGCAAGCGTGGCACCACTGCGTTCATGCAGCCGGGCGGCAAGATCGAAGCCCACGAACAACCGGTGCAGGCCCTGGCCCGCGAGCTGGAAGAAGAGTTGGGGTTGCGCATCGATACTGCCCAGGCCCGTTACCTGGGCCCGTTCTGCGCACCGGCGGCGAATGAGCCAGGGTTTGTGGTCGAGGCCGAAATCTTCCTGCTGCAGATCTACCAAACCGTGTGCCCGGCCGCCGAGATCGAGGAGGTGGTGTGGGTCGATCCGCTCGTTGAACCGGATGTGCTGCTGGCGCCATTGACACGGGACCTGATCCTGCCGTTTTATCGTCGTTCACTGAAGGCTCCGGCCTGACCGATCACTGACAAGGACTGCCTGATGATTACTGCCCACGACCTGCTGATTTTTGCCGCGGCGTCCCTGCTCCTGGTGCTGACCCCGGGGCCGAACATGATCTACCTGATCTCTCGCTCGATCTGCCAGGGGCGCAAGGCCGGAGTAATTTCGCTGGTGGGCGTGGTGGCGGGTTTTTTTGTGCACCTGTTCGCGGCGGCGGCTGGCTTGACGGCGGTGTTCCTGGCGGTGCCGATGGCCTATGAGGCGCTGAAGTGGGCAGGGGCCTTGTACTTGTTGTGGATGGCCTGGCAGGCGGTCAAGCCCGGCGCTCGCTCGCCGTTCGAGGCGCAGCAACTGGCGCCGGACTCTTCGCGCAAACTGATGATGATGGGCTTTCTCACCAGCGCGCTGAACCCGAAGATCGCGGTGTTCTATCTGTCGGTGTTTCCGCAGTTCATCAACCCTGAGCACGGCTCGATCTTCTTCCAGAGTATCGCCCTGGGCCTGACCCAGATCACCGTCAGCTTTACCGTCAATCTGCTGATCGCCCTGTTCGCCGCAGGCATCGCCAGCTGGTTCGTCAACAACCCGAGCTGGCTGGCGGTGCAGCGCTATTTCATGGGCTTCGTCCTGGCGGCCCTGGCCGTACGCCTGCTGTCTGAACCCAAGCGGATGGTTTAGGGGCAGCTATAAGCTGCGAGCTGCGAGCTACGAGCTTGAAGCTTGAAGCTCGAAGCTCGAAGCTTGCAGCTGCCCTCACCTAACGACGCTGACCCCGTCCAGGGTGGAGAACGAGGTGTCCTTGGCGGTCAGCAGGAAGTCACGCATGTACGGCGCATCCAGCATGTCGGCGCGGATGCCGGCGTACAGCGTGGCGAACAGACCTTTCTCCCCCAGCCGCTTGGCCTTCACATAACCCCGTGAGCTGTACTCATGCAGGGCCCAGTGGGGCATGCCGCAGACGCCGCGACCGCTGGCGACCAATTGCATCATCATCACCGTCAGCTCCGAGGTCCGCACCTGGGCTGGCTCGATGTCGGCCGGCTCGAGGAAGCGGGTGAAGATGTCCAGCCGATCCCGTTCCACCGGGTAGGTGATCAGGGTTTCGCTGAGCAGGTCCTCGGGCACGATGTAGGGCTTGCTGGCCAGGCGATGCTGATTGGCTACGGCAAGCATCGCTTCATAGGTAAACAGCGGCACGTAGGTGATCCCGGCCAGCTCCAGCGGGTCGGAGGTCACCACCAGGTCGAGGTCGCCACGGGCCAGGGCCGGCAGCGGAGCGAAGGAAAAACCCGAGGCCAGGTCCAGTTCGACTTCCGGCCAGGCGTCGCGGAACTGGTCGATGGTCGGCATCAACCATTGAAAGCAGCTGTGGCATTCGATCGCCATGTGCAGGCGTCCGGCCGTGCCGCCGGCCAGCCGGGCGATGTCGCGCTCGGCTCCGCGCAACAGCGGCAGGGTGGCGTCGGCCAGTTGCAGCAGGCGCAGGCCGGCACTGGTGAAACGCACCGGCTTGGTCTTGCGCACGAACAACGGCATGCCCATACGCTCTTCCAGTTCCTTGAACTGGTGGGACAGGGCCGACTGGGTCAGGTGCAGGCGTTCGGCGGCGTCGACCAGGCTGTCGGCTTCACGCAGGGCGTGCAGGGTCTTCAGGTGACGGATTTCGAGCACCGTGGCCTCCATGAATAAATTTTGTGATGAACACGAAAAGGTTGAGTTTGTCTCATGATGGCCTGGCTGTCGACAATAGGCCCATTATTTATTCAGGAGTTAAACGCCATGGCCTTGGCCCACACCCTCGGTTTTCCCCGCATCGGCGCTGATCGCGAATTGAAAAAAGCCCTCGAAGCCTATTGGAAGGGCGACCTTGATCAAGCGGCCCTGCAAACGGTCGGCCGCGATCTGCGCGCCAGACACTGGCAGTTGCAGAAAGAGGCCGGGATCGACCTGCTGCCGGTGGGCGACTTTGCCTGGTACGACCAGGTCCTGAGCCATTCGCTGACCTTCGGGGTGATCCCCCAACGCTTCGACAGCACCCGTGATAACCAGGGCCAACCGACCCTCGACAGCCTGTTCGCCATGGCCCGTGGTGCCACCGCGACCTGCTGCGGTGGTGAGCATGCCCAGGCGCAATATGCCCAGGAATTGACCAAGTGGTTCGACACCAACTACCACTATCTGGTCCCGGAGTTCAGCGTCGACCAGCAGTTCAAGCTGAGCTGGGAACAACTGTTCGATGAAGTCGACGAAGCTCGCGCCCTCGGTCACAACGTCAAGCCGGTGATCATCGGCCCGCTGACCTACCTGTGGCTGGGCAAGGCCAAAGGCAACGACTTCGACAAGCTCGACCTGCTGGAACGCCTGCTGCCGGTGTACAACGAAATTCTCGGCCGCCTGGCTGCCCAGGGCGTGGAGTGGGTGCAGATCGATGAGCCGATCCTGACCCTCGACCTGCCACAGGCATGGAAAAGCGCTTTCGAACGCGCCTATCACATCCTCCAGTACTCGCCGCTGAAAAAGCTGGTGGCGACCTACTTCAGCGGCCTGCAAGACAACCTCGGGCTGGCGGTCGGCCTGCCGGTCCAGGGCCTGCACATCGATGCGGTGCGTGCGCCCGACCAACTGCTGCACGTGCTCGATCGGCTGCCGACCTACAAGATTCTCTCGGTGGGCCTGGTCAACGGTCGCAACGTCTGGCGTTGTGAACTGGAGCCGGTCCTGGCGCAACTGCAAGTAGCCCAGGAGCGCTTTGGCGACAACCTGTGGGTCAGCAGTTCATGTTCGTTGCTGCACAGCCCGGTGGACCTGGAACGCGAGGACCAGCTCGATCCTGAACTGAAAAGCTGGCTGGCTTTTGCCGTGCAGAAGTGTGGCGAGATTGCCGTGCTGCGTGACGCCCTGAACGATCCGCAGTCGCCCAAGGTGCAAGCCGCACTGGCGCAAAGTCGCGCGATCCAGGCCAGTCGCGTCCAGTCGCCACGGATTCACAAGGCCCAGGTGCAGGCGCGTGTCGACGCCATCCGCGACAGTGACAGCCAGCGCCAGTCGGGGTTTGCCCAGCGCATCGAGCAGCAACGCGCACGCTTGCAGCTGCCGGTCTTCCCGACCACCACCATCGGCTCGTTCCCCCAGACCGGGGCGATCCGCCTGGCCCGCCAGGCGTTCAAGCAGGGCAAGTTGTCGGCCAACGACTACACCGATGCCATGCACAGTGAAATTCGCCATGCCGTGCAGATCCAGGAACGCCTGGGGCTCGATGTGCTGGTGCACGGTGAGGCTGAGCGCAACGACATGGTCGAGTATTTCGCCGAGCAGTTGGACGGCTATCTGTTCAGCCGTTTTGGCTGGGTGCAGAGCTACGGTTCGCGCTGTGTGAAACCGGCGATCATCTACGGCGACCTCAGTCGTCCGAAAGCCATGACCGTGGACTGGATCACCTACGCCCAGAGCCTGACCGACAAGGTCATGAAAGGCATGCTCACCGGTCCCGTGACCATGCTGATGTGGTCCTTCCCCCGGGAAGATGTGTCACGCAAAGTCCAGGCACAGCAGTTGGCGCTGGCCCTGCGCGATGAAGTGCTGGACCTCGAACGGGCCGGGATCAAGATTATCCAGATCGATGAAGCGGCGTTCCGCGAAGGCCTGCCCTTGCGCCAGGCGCAGTGGCAGGAGTACCTGGATTGGGCAGTGCAGGCGTTTCGCTTGAGTGCGTCTGGAGTGCGCGATGAAACCCAGATCCACACCCACATGTGCTACAGCGAGTTCAATGATGTGATCAAGTCGATTGCGGCGATGGACGCTGACGTGATCACCATCGAAACTTCGCGTTCGGACATGCAGTTGCTGGAAGCCTTCAAGGCCTTCGACTACCCGAACGATATCGGCCCGGGCGTGTACGACATCCACTCGCCGCGAGTGCCCGACACCCAGGAGATGGTCAAGTTGCTGAGCAAGGCGGTGCAGCGCATCCCGGCTGAGCGCCTGTGGGTCAACCCGGACTGCGGCCTCAAGACCCGGGCCTGGCCGGAGACTGAAGCCGCGTTGGTCAACATGGTGGCGGCGGCGCGGCAGCTGCGCAGTCAACTGGCCTGACACCGGATAGCAGAGCACATGTTGGCGCTCAACTGGGTGGCGTGTTGTTCGCAGGTTCGCCATGCAGTGGCGACGATGGGCTCTGCGCCCTTAATTCGAGACACTTCGAGCATGAAGTGGAGGACTCCAATGGGTGAGAGGTCAGGCCATTAGCGGTCAGGGGTAGACGGTACATAGTCATCGCGTCGAAATGACCGTCCGGCGCCCTTCATCAAACTGTCACGCAACTGTGGCAGCGCGCTTGAACAAACTTCATCAGACTCGCGCTCTACTGGGGTTCTGCGTTTCGGTATTTTTCATGCGTACAAGATTTTTATCGACGGCGGCCTTTCTGGCCACGTTGCTGTTTAGCCTTGCGTCTTTTGCGGTGTCTCGCTGTGACGTCAATGTGCCGACCGAACGGGTCGATCTGGCCCAGGTGAGCCTGGCGTACCAGAGCATCGGTCGCGCGTCCGACCCAGCGTTGCTGCTGGTGATGGGCCTGGGCGGGCAACTGATCCACTGGCCGGACGAGGTGGTGCAGGCACTCTGTGAGCAGGGTTTCCGGGTGATTCGCTACGACAATCGGGATGTCGGCCTGTCGACCTGGCGCCAGCCACCCGCCGACGCCAACCTGGCTTTCGAAGCGTTGCGCTACAAGCTGGGCTTGCCGGTATCGGCACCGTACACCCTCACCGACATGGCGCAGGACGGCCTTGGCCTGATGGATGCCCTGCAGGTGGAGCAATTCCATGTCCTGGGCGCGAGCATGGGCGGGATGATTGCCCAGCATATGGCGGCGATGGCGCCGCAGCGGGTGGAAAGCCTGACGCTGATCATGAGCAGTTCCGGGGCCGAAGGGTTGCCGGCACCGAACGCGGCGCTGGTGCAATTGCTCTCGCGGCGCAGTGCTCCGAACCGTGAAGTCGCCCTGGAGCAGCAGGCTGATCTGCTGGCCGCGCTCGGCAGTCCGAACATCACCGATGATCGCCAAGCGTTGTTGCAACAGGCGGCGCAATCCTATGACCGGGCATTCAACCCCGAAGGCGTGAAGCGCCAGATTATGGCCATCCTCGCCGAGCAGAGCCGGGTCGCGCTGCTCAATCAGTTGCGGGTTCCTACCCTGGTAGTGCATGGCACGGCCGACCCGTTGCTGCCGGTCATGCATGGCATTCACCTGGCGGCCCATATCCAGGGCAGCCGACTGAAGCTGATCCCGGGGCTGGCGCATCGTTTCCAGGAGGCTTTCAAGGCGCCGTTGCTCGCTGCAGTGTTGCCTTATCTGCAGCAACACCGGGAAGACATCTCGCACTGGGCGCAGATTGAGCCTGTGGCAGAACACAACCTTCTTTAATACCGTTCTCCCCGCGAGGCGGGGCACGCTTCAACGCACGATCTTGTGCACATGAATCCCCAGTTTCTTCAGTCGGTACCAAAAGCTGCGCTCGGAGATACCGATCAACTGTGCCGCTGCGGCCTGGACACCGTTGCTCTGAGCAAGGGCTGCGAGAATGCAGGTTTTTTCGACTTCCGCCAGTGTGGCTTCCAGGTCCGACGGTACACCCATTGCATCACTGGGAATGGCACTGCAGGGGGCCGCTGATGAAGCAAACAGGTACGCCGGCAGATCATTGTCGTCAATGACCGCTCCTGACGCGACGATGGTCGCGCGCTCCACGCAGTTCTGCAGTTCGCGAATGTTGCCAGGCCACGCGTAATTGGCCATGGCCTGCAATGCCACCGGACTGAAACCGCTAATGCGTTTGCCGGCTGTAGCGCCCAGGACTTGGGCGAAGTGCCGGGCCAGTGGAGCGATATCTTCTACCCGTTCGCGCAGGGCCGGGAGGGGAATCGGGAACACGTTGAGACGGTAGTAGAGGTCTTCGCGAAACTCTTTTTTGGCCACCGCCTCCAACAGGTTTTTGTTGGTTGCCGCAATCACGCGCACATCTGTCTTGCGCTCGCGGGTATCGCCCACCGGCTCAAACACACGCTCCTGCAGCGCCCGCAGGATCTTCGCTTGCAAGGTCAACGGCATGTCGCCAATTTCATCGAGGAACAGCGTGCCCTTGTCCGCTTGCATGAAGCGCCCGACGCGATCAGCTACGGCTCCGGTAAAGGCGCCTTTGCGATGGCCGAACATTTCACTTTCCAGCAATCCTTCGGGGATGGCTGCACAGTTCACCGTGACGAAGGGCTTGTCGGCTCGATTGCCATGTTTGTGGATGGCCCGGGCGACCATTTCCTTGCCGGTGCCGCTTTCGCCGGTCAGCAGAATTGTCGCATTGCTTTCACGCACCGAATCGATCGCCTGCAACACCCGCCGGAAATTCGGGCTGTCGCCGATCAGGCTGCCGATTTGCCGGTGTTCATCCAGTTCGGCGCGCATGCGCTGGTTGTCTTTGAGGATGTCGCGAAATTGCAGGGCCTTGCTGATGGTGATGTCCAGTTCATCAATGTCGAACGGCTTGGCGATATAGTCGAACGCTCCGTTGCGCATCGACTGCACGGCGTTTTTCACAGTGCTGTAGGCCGTCATGACGATCACTGGCAAGTGCGGGAAACGGCTTTTTATTGTCGCCAGTAACTGCGCACCGTCCATGCCGGGCATGCGCCAGTCGCTGATAACCAGGTCAATGTCTTCTTCCCCCAGGACTTTCAGGGCATGCAAGCCATTGCCTGCAGTGAACACCGTGATCGCGTTTTGACTCAACGCCGACGCCAGCAGGTCGCAGAGCTTCGGCTCGTCGTCGACCACCAGCACGTTATGTGTCATCGCAACGCTCGTCGAGCTTTTCACCTTTGACCGGAATGTAGAGGCTGAATGTCGCGCCGGCATTTTTTCCACTGGTGCACTCGATACGTCCTTCATGACTTTCCATGATCGAGTACACCTTCGCCAGGCCCAGGCCAGTGCCCGAGGCCTTGGTGGTGACGAACGGTGTGAAAATGCGTTCGAGCATGTCCGGTTCGATGCCCGCGCCGGTGTCGCTGATGCTGATCACCGTGTAGGGCGAATCGCTGCTGATCGCAAGGGTCAGGTGTCCACCATTGGGCATGGCATCGATGGCGTTGACGATCAGGTTTAGTCCGGCCTGCTTGAATTGCCGCGGGTCGGCGTGAACGGTGGCCCCGGGGGCTTGATCGTCAATGTGCACGTCGATGTGGTGACTGGCCAACTCCGGCGCGCAAAAGCCCAGCAACTCATCTACCAGCGACCGCGCTGCTTGTGTCGAACGCATTGGCGCGCTGGGCTTGGCGAATTCGAGAAAGTCGCTGATCAGGTCGTTGATCCGACTGACTTCGTTGATGACGTATTTCAGGTGGCGCTTGTCGGACTCCGGGAGATCGGCGCGCCGATGCAGCAGTTGCGTCGCGGTTTTGATGATACCCAGCGGGTTGCGGATTTCATGGGCCAGGCCCATCGCAACCTCGCCCAACGCATGTAAACGGTCGCGGCGGCGCAGTTGCGCTTCCAGATGCTGCAACTGGCCGAGGCGCTCGCTCATGTGGTTGAAGGTGCTGCTCAATTCCGCCAGTTCGTCACCGCCGGTGACTGGCAAGCGCTGACGATAATCCCCGGTACTCACGGCTTGTACGCCCTTGGACAACCATCGCAGTGGGGTGGTCAGTCGTTGCGAAACCAACCAGCCGACCGCCAATGAGGCCGCCGAGCTGAGCAGGAAAATCAGGATAAAAAGGTTACTTTGGCTCACCTGTCCGACTAGGCTGCTACGGCGCAGCAACCCGCTGAAGACCACGCCTTGCAGCTCGCCGTTTTCGTTGAGAATTGGCTGGTAGATACCGCTGTAGTGGCTGGTAAATTGCTCGATGGGCTGTTTGCTCAGGCGCATGGACTGTTCGATTTTTGCCGGCATCTTCATGGGGTGATCCTCGAAGTGCTGCGTCGAGAAGATTTCCGAGAAGTCATCTGCCTTGGCCAGGTACAGCCGCAGATCCAGGGAATGCACGTCGGCCACGCTGGTGAGAAAGCTCTTGTCCAGGTAAGTGGCGGTCACCAGTGTGTACTCGACACCGTCCTGTTCGGTCTCGAAGGTCGAAACTACGGCACCGGTTGTTACGCCAGCAACTTGCAGGGTTTGCAGTATCGCTTTGGGGGCGGTGCTGATCTGGCGGACGATGTCGTTGGCGACGGTGCTGAACACCACTTTGTGATCGCTGTCGCGTACCACTGCCACTACGTCGATGCCCATTGAGTCGGCGATGTCAGTGGTCAGGTTGTCGTGTTGGCTCGACAACCGGTCCGTGGGGGGGCGCGTATAGCGCAGGAACAACTGTGCAGCCCTGGCGTTGTTCCGCAGAATTGCGCTGATTTCGTCCTCGACGATCGCGGTCGATTCCTGCAGCCAGATCCGCACGTTGCTGTCGAAAATCTGCGACAGGGTGATGGCCGCGAGTTTGGCGGCGACCATCGTCGGAATCACGCTGACCAGCCAGAAAGCCAGCACCAGTTTGCGTTGCAGGCTCCAGCTGGAAAGGGCGAAAGCTCGGGCGTTGGGGCGTGGGACTTTGGTCATCGGGTTTCGCTTATCGCAGCAGCCATGGCAGGGTCGGATCGGTCTGGACGGATGAACATTTTCACTCCGCGCAACAAGCCGTTGAGCCAGCGGTTGCGGTGGCGGAAAAACACCGTGTTACCGGTAAACGAGCAACCCAGGCGCAGCTTACCGGCATATCCGGCCTGGCCGCATGCATAGATCGTAAGACCATGTTCAATGCAGTAGTCGACGTTGGCCAGCCAACTACGCATGTACAGATTGTGTTCGCGGGTGCGGCTAAGGTCGTGGGCGAAAAACTTGTCCACCAGTCGCTGGTCGTCCAGCAATACCAGGTTGAACGCGACCAGTTCTTCGTTGAGCCAATAGAGTACGCAGGCGGCTCGTTCATCGAGTTGTTCCAGCACCTGGCGGAAGTAGGTCGGTGGCAAGCGTTCGAACGTCAGGTCACTGCGGTTCAGTGTGGCTTCGTAGAGCTGCATCATGACGGGCAGAAAATCCTCCACTTCCCTTCGCCACTCGATACTTGGCCCCTGGGCGCGCAAGGTGCGGCGCAGGTCCTTGCGGGTGGATTTGCCGAGGGTGCCCAGGTAAGCGTCGAGGCTGGCGAAAGTGATGGGCAGTTCGGCCCCGGGCAAGCCGGGCATGCTTTGCAGGCCCGCGTCGTGGCAGGCCTGCAACCACTGCGGGTCACGGTGAGACGCGTCCTTCACTGCCAATAGACCAATGCCTGCCTTGTCCGCATCGTTACGGGCCAGGATCAACAACTGTCCAAGCAAGGCGGGGCGCCGGGAGGCGGCGATATGCCCAGCCGTGCCGGCATGGCAGCGCTCGGTCACCGGTGAGCCCAGGGCGTAGAGCGGGATGTCGAGCAGTCCCGGACACCAGAGGCGCACCCGCTCGCTGATGCGCTTGCCTAGGCCTTGAACCGTGGTGTCCAGTGAATAATCCGTGGTGAATGCCACGGCTGCCGCGATCAATACCTGTTGCTCGTACAGCGCCAGATAGCGCCATTGAAAGTCGGCAATACCTGCCCGTTCAACAGCCCGGTAGTAATCCCAATCTTCCAGCTCGGCAGGGAAACAATCGTTCCAGGCATCGCGATCGATGGCCTCGATGGTCGAAAAGGCAAGGGCAGTGATCACGGGGTTTCCTTGTTTTAAGCCAATTGCCGGGACGCTTGGCGCATGGCAGGCGGGGTGTTGGACTGCTGCTTGAAACGTTGTTGGATAAAATCCACGCTCAACTCCACCACCAGCCGGTATTGCAGGTCGACAGTAATCATGTGGTAGCAGTCGTCGAGCAGGATTTTCACGACCGGGCCGCCGAGTTTGCGTTCCACATAGTCGGCATTCCAGCGGCTGGTGATATCGTCTTCGCGCGAATGCACCACCAGTGCCTGGGTGGTGATTTGCGGCATGCGTTTTTTCACAACAGCGACTAACCGGTGCAATTCACGAACACTGACCCCGGACAGGGTCAACAGCCCGGCATTAGCGCTTTCACCTGCCTTCATCTGCCGCTCGACGATTGCCCGCAGGCGTTCGTCCTTGATCCCGAAGGGTGATTTTTCGGTGAAGCGGCAAAGGTGTACACCGAATGGAATCGCCATCAGCAACGGTATGAGTACAGCCGCTTTTGGCATGTTCCAGCCGTCGTAACGCAGGGTCGTCGAATACAGCAGCAAGCCCTCGATCTGTCCCGGATGTTCGGCTGCCAGGTACATCGACAGCACTGCGCCCATGGACAATCCGCCAACGAAAACGCGCTCGTGTTTGCGCCGCACACCGAGGTAGGTATTGCGTGCGCTCTGGTACCAGTCGTGCCATCCCGTGGCTCGCAGGTCTGCGTTATTGCCACAGTGCCCGGCCAGGGTTGGCACGTAGACCGTATACCCCGCCGCGGCCAGGCCCATGGCCACGCGACGCAGTTCCGTCGGGGTGCCGGTCAGGCCGTGAATCAGCAACACCGCCACAGTCCCGCTGCCGAGAATGAACCCGCTGTTGCCTTCGCCGATGTCGACCGCTTCGGGTGAAAGCAGGGCGTTCATCGTTGCATCGCCCGATGCAGCAGACGATCGAGCAGGGCGATGGCAAGGTCGATTTCCGGGTAGCTGATCTCCAGCGACGGCGCCAGGGTTATAACGTTTTTGTAGTACCCCCCCACATCAAGGATCAGGCCCAGCCGTGTGCCGTCGATTTCGATGTCGCCCTTCATGCCCTCTTCGACCATGAAGTCGAGGGTTTCTTTGTCTGGAGTAAAACCGTCCGGCCCGCAGATTTCGCAACGCAGGGCCAACCCCAGACCGTCGACATCACCGATGATCGGGTAGCGTTTCTGCAAGTCTTTCAATCCTTCGAGGAAATACTTGCCCTTGTCCAAGACCATCGCGCCGTAATCGAACTCGTGGGTCATCTTGAACATTTCCAGGCCGACTGCCGTGCCCAGTGGGTTGGAAGCAAACGTCGAGTGGGTCGACCCAGGCGGGAAAATCTTCGGGTTGATCAGCTCTTCCCTGGCCCAGAGCCCGCCGAGGGGATTGAGGCCGTTGGTCAAGGCTTTGCCGAAGACGATCACATCTGGTTTGACGTCGAAGTGCTCGATCGACCACAGCTTGCCGGTGCGGTAGAAGCCCATCTGGATTTCGTCGACCACTAGCAAAATGCCGTGTTGGTCCAGTACATGCTTAAGTTCGCTATAGAAGTTCACCGGCGGGATGACATAGCCGCCGGTACCCTGGATCGGTTCGACATAGAACGCAGCGTATTCGCACTGGCTGACTTTCGGGTCCCAGACGCCGTTGTATTCAGTCTCGAACAACCTGGCGAATTGCTTCACGCAGTGACTGCCGTACTCTTCCTTGGTCATGCCTTTCGGGCCGCGAAAGTGGTACGGAAACGGGACGAAGTTGGCGCGTTCGCCGAAATGGCCATAGCGGCGTCGATAGCGATAACTGGAGGTGATCGACGAAGCACCGAGTGTGCGCCCGTGATAACCACCCTCGAAGGCGAACATCAGGCTTTTGCCCTGAGAGGCGTTGCGTACGATTTTCAACGAGTCCTCGATGGACTGTGAGCCACCTACATTGAAGTGCACGCGCCCGTCGAGTCCGAACTTGTTCTTTGCGTCGACCGCGATCATCTCCGAGAGCTCAATCTTGCCCTTGTGCAAATACTGGCTGGCGATTTGCGGCAAGGCATCGATCTGCTGTTTCAGCGCATTGTTCAGGCGCGGGTTGGCGTAGCCGAAGTTGACCGCCGAGTACCACATCTGCAGGTCGAGGTAGGCTTGGTCGCTAGTGTCCCAGACATAGGAACCTTTGCAGCGGCTGAAAATTCGGGGGGGCTCGATGTAGTGAACGGTGTCGCCGTAGGAGCAGTACCGAGCTTCTTTTTCCAGAAGTATCTGGTCTTCGGTGGTGGCGATTCGAATATCAGGCATGGTGGAAGGGCTCCTGGGTGTCGAGATTGAAATACGTGGCGTTGGTGGTGCTGACGCTTGGCAGCAGGGCCAGCAGGGCTGGAAGTTCGGCGAAGCTGTCGAAGCGGGCGTAAGCAATGCTGTTACGTTTGCAGTGCTCGGCCAGGCGATCCTTGGCGAACACGAAATCCGCGGTGGCGGCTACGCACATGTCGGACTGGCCGTCACCGATCACCAGCACCCGACGGGCAGTGGCTGTAGACCTGCACTTGCAGTTGCCAGCAGCGGCGCGACAGGCATCGCTGGCATGCGGGAAGTCGATGCGCCATTGGCTGCAGTCGATCTGGCGCAAGCGGTTGGCGAGAATCGGCAAGAGACTCGCGTAGTGGCGTGCCAGGATCCTTGCAATGGCTTGTTCGATGCCGTCGCTGACCACTTCGAAGGACGCGCCGAGGCCGATGACGTGGTCGACAAAGTCGGGGAAATCCGGATCGATTTCGATAGTGTCGAAGAGGTCGAGCAGTTCGTTTGGTGTGGCCTTTACCAGCGAAAGCTGGCGGCTGAGGCACTCACGAGAGCCGATGTCGCCCGCCACCCATGCGTTTTCGATCGCCTTCCAGCCCGGGTCGGCGAAACGCTGGAGGATGCTGTCGATCACGTCGGTGCGGGTGATGGTCCCGTCGAAATCACACACGATATGCCAGTCAATCATCTGTTGTACCTATTGGGCTGGGTGCGCGTTGTGCGCTTGCCAAGGGGTAGAGCAGGGACTGTGCCAGTCGTGCCTGGTCTCGTGGGGCCGGGGGGGTGGCGAGTTTTGGTGTAGGCGCAGCTACAATTTTTGTAGGCTCCTACAATCAACATGAGTGCTTGCGTGGTCGAGGCAATCCGGGGATTGATGCGCGCCAATCCCGTTTCAGGAATCACCTCATGTCGAGGATTACTGTTGCATTGATCGCTGCGCTGACCTGCCTTTCGGCCCGCGTCATGGCCGATGGCATCACCGGCGAAGTTGGTTCCGGCCTCAGCTACCAGCCTCGCGACCCGAGCGGCACTGGTTATGAAACCCGGCCGGTGCCGTACCTTGATTTGGGTTGGGGCGATGTCAGCCTGGGCACCGATGACGGGATGACCTGGGACGCGCTGAGCGTCAGCGGTTTCAGCGCCGGTCCGTTCGTCAACTACCTGCCAGGTCGCACCTCCAACGGTGAATTGCAGGGCTTGCGTGATGTGCCTGGCAGGGGAGTGTTGGGCGGGTTTGTACAGTACGCCCCGGCTGATTTCTGGCGGGTATTCGCGTTCGTCGGTCAGGCGGTGGGCGGGCGCGGCGGGGGTGTGTTGGCAAGAGTGGGTGGCGAGGCGGGTTATCCACTGGGCGGCGGGGTGATCGGCAGCAATAACCTGACTGCGCATTTCGCCGATGCCCGGCAGAACCAGACGTTTTTTGGCGTGGATGGTGATGAGGCCCGATCTTCGGGGATCGCCCCGTACACCGCCGGTGGCGGTTTGCAGAAGGTCACGTTGACCCAGAGCTTCGAGTTTCCCCTGGCGCTGAACTGGTCGCTGTTGAGCAGCGCTAGCTGGATTCGCCTGATGGGGCACGCGGCAGACAGCAGCATCGTCAAAGCCGTTGGCGATAGGAGCCAGGGCGAAGTGCAGGTGGCGCTTGCCTATACATTCGACTGACTTTGGATCGCTGGAAAACCAGCCCCATAGGGGGATGCGTATCCACCTTGCTTTGGTGCTTGATCTTATTGCCCCCTGGAGGCGCCGAACGAAAGAGGGAGGAGCCCAACCTTTAGGCTTCTTCACCTCCAGCCAACAACACAATTCCTCCCATGATCACCGCCACCCCCACCCAATGCAGCAGGCTGATGTGTTCTCCCAACCAAAGCCAGGACCCCAACAATACGCCAACGAACACCAGTGAACTCAGGGGAAAGGCCAGGGATAAATGACTGCGCCGCAGAATCAGCATCCACACGAAGAACGCACCGAAGTAGCAGGCAATTGCCAGCCAGACTCCGACGTTTCCCGCCACTGCCAGCAGCCATTGCAGGTTGAAGTCCATTTGCCCCAGTTGATCGCCACCGACCTTGGTCGCGATCTGGCCCGCGCTTTCCAATACGATCAAGAGTACCCATAGGACAACGGTGCCGAGGCGTTCGTGCAGCCAGTCGGCTTTGCGGCTGATCATCGCTCGATTCTTATGCATTGACGGCACACACGAGCATGACGCCCGCCGTAATCACCAGAGTGCCGAGCCAGCGCCGGCGGCTGACGTGTTCGCCAAGGATCACCTTGCCCGCCAATACCACGCCGCAATAGGCCAGCGCCGCCGCCGGAAACAACAGGCTCAGCGGCGCCCTGGACAGGGCTTCGAGCCAGATGAAGAACTCGATCACGTAGGTGACGACCCCGCACCACAGCAGCGGTGTGTTGAACACCTGGCCCCAGAACGCATTCAGGCGAAACCCGCCTTCGAGCTCCGGCAAACGGTCCAGGCCGAGCTTGAAACAGAGCTGGCCGATGACGTCCAGCACAATCGAAATCGCTACCAGTACGATCACCGTGAAGGTCATGGGAACAGCTCCTCGAATAACTCGATCAGGGTTTGGTTGGTCGCGGCATTGTGCAGCAGGTCGGCTTCGCTCCAGCGCTCGGCTGGGGGCTGGTCGGACCTGGCTTCCCAGCGTTTCAGGACATTACTGAAGCCCGGGCTGGCGTAGTCGCCACAGATGTCGATGCCGAGGATGTGTTTGTCGGCTGCCAGCATGCGTATCGCCTGCACCAGATGGCTCAACCGCATGGCGCCTTGATCCCAGTTGGTCGCGGCGTCCGCACTGGCCAGCACATCCTTGTCGATAGTGATCCACACTGCTTGCGTAGGCAGGCTGGCGATCAGTTGCTGGAGAAATGCTGGCCAGTCCAGATCCGCCAGGTTGTGCCAGTGCAGCAGGTTTTCCTGCTGTCGATGCCCGGCCCCATCGCCGACCCGCCCCCAAATCCTCGACGGCGCGTGCTGCCAGGGGAACAGTTGCAATACGCCGCGGCTCAGCGCACTCAGGTTGCCGCCCTTGAGCTGGGGGTTTTGCAGGTCCTCGCTACACGGGCCTAGGGTGACGATGCGCTGGATGTTCGGCAGTTTCAGTGCCTGGTTGACCCATGAGCCGCAATGCCGACGCGGCGCGAACCGGACCCAGTCAGGGTGGTTGTCGAAGTGGATCAGGCTGGTTGGTTCCGGCAAGTCGGTAAGAAAGGCCGGGGTCAAATGGTGGTAGTCGCCGGAGCCGACGAAGAAGATTTCCGGCTGCGGGCCGCTGTGCCGGGGGCGTTGTCGCAGGCGTTCGCAAAAGCGCAGCCAGGTGCGTTCACTGGACCAGAGCCGCAGTTTCGGGCCGAGGTCGAGCAGGTCCAGGCGTTTGGCGCGACCGCTTTCGAGCAATTTTGCGATCGGTGCCTGGGCAGTCAGGCTGTGGTCGAGATCTAAAATGTTCAAGGTCAGTGTTCATCCTTGCACCCCTCCCGGACACCGACTTCATCGATTATGAAGGCCGGCCGATGGGCTTCGGGGGATAAATGCAAGGGATGGGCCAGCAATCGTGGGCGCTCCTGCACGGCTGTGACAGGGGATTGCGATCAGCTGTGCAGGCGAACCCAGACGCTGACCAGCGCCGTCGCCGCCATCAACCAAGCCACGGCCGCCACGGCCAGCGATGCCTCGAGGCGCATGCGATCGACCATCACATACAGGGTCGCCAGGTACACGAAGTACGGAATGATCGACCACATACCAAATACGATGGTGGTCTTCAGGTCGTCCAGCGAACGGCCCTTGCCGACGATGTAGTGGGCAATCAGGGCGAAGGTCGGAAACAGCGGTACCAGGCCGGCGATGTAGTAGTTTTTGGTCTTGGCCAGGGCGGCGATTATCACCACCACCGCCGCGCCAAGGGCCGCTTTCAACAATAGATCCACGACTGTTCTCGCTGGGTTAGTGGCTGAGGCCGTACTTCTTGACCTTGTCGAACAGCGTGGTCTTGGCCATGCCCAATTCCAGGCTGGCCTGGGTCAGGTTGCCGCCGCTGCGTTGCAAGGCATCGCTCAGCAGGTTGCGCTCGAAGGCTTCCACCGCCTCGGAAAACCCCAGGCCCTGGGCTGCGCCAGTGGCGCCGGACTTCTTGAACGCCGGCAAGCCGAGGGCAAAGCGTTCGGCGACGTTGCGCAGTTCGCGCACGTTGCCCGGCCAGTCGTGGCTCATCAGGTGCGACAGGGTCTGGTTGTCCAGGTCCGGGACAGCGCGGTCGAAGCGCAGCGATGATTGCTGCAGGAAGTGCTCGAACAGTTGCAGGATGTCCTCGCGGCGTTCGCGCAGCGGCGGCAGTTCCAGGGTCACCACGTTGAGGCGGTAATACAGGTCGCTGCGGAACTGGCCGGCGCGGCCCAGTTCGTCGAGGTCGGACTTGGTGGCGGCAATCACCCGGCAATCGACCGCCACGCTCTGGTTCGAACCCAGGCGCTCCAGGGTGCGCTCCTGCAATACCCGCAGCAGTTTGATCTGCAGGGGCAACGGCATGCTTTCCACTTCGTCGAGGAACAAGGTTCCGCCGTTGGCATGTTCGATCTTGCCGATCCGCCGTTTGCCGGCGCCGGTAAAGGCGTTCGCCTCATGCCCGAAGATTTCGCTTTCAAACAGGTTTTCCGGCAGGCCACCGCAGTTCAGTGCGACGAAGGGCTGGGCCTGGCGGCGACTGAAGTCGTGCAGGCAACGGGCAACCAACTCCTTGCCGGTGCCGGTCTCGCCTTCGATCAGCACGTTGGCCGACGTGTCGGCGACGTTGGCGATCAGTTCGCGCAAGTGCTGCATGGCGGGCGAGCGCCCAATGATCCGGCCTTCCAGTGAGTCGCGTTCAGCCAGTTGCCGGCGCAAGGAGCTGACTTCGCGGGCCAGGCTGCGTTGCTCCAGGGCACGTCGGGCAACGTCCACCAGGCGCTCGGGGGAGAAGGGTTTCTCCATGAAGTCGTAGGCGCCTTTTTGCATGGCGTCGACAGCCATCGAAATGTCGCCGTGCCCGGTGATCAGCACCACCGGCAAGCTGCGATCGCGAGCCTTGAGCCGACCCAGCAGCTCCATGCCATCGATGCCCGGCAGGCGGATGTCGCTGATGACGATCCCGGCAAAGTTGTCGCCCACCTGCGCCAGGGCTTCTTCAGCACTGCCCACACCAGTGCAGGGAATGTCTTCCAGAGCCAGGGCCTGCTGGCAACCGAGCAGGACATGGGGATCGTCTTCGACGATCAGCACACTAAGATCGTTGTTCATATCGGCTCGACGGGCAGGGGGCTTACCAAGGGTAAGCTGAGGACAAATGCGGTACCACCGCTGGCCGGGTGTTCGACACCCAGGCTGCCGCCGGTCGCGGCGGCCAGGCTTGCCGACAGGGTCAGGCCGAGGCCCAGGCCCTGTTCGCCAGGCTTGGTGGTAAAGAAGGGTTCGAACAAATGCTTGCGCGCCTCGGCGTCAATGCCGTGGCCGTTGTCGCGTACGTGCAGCCGGTACTTGCCGTCCACTGCCTCACCCTCGAGCCACAATTGGGGCGCAGCTTGCGCCTGCATGGCATCCAGGGCATTGCCGATCAGGTTGACCAGGATCTGCTCCAGGCGGGTCTGGTCGATCGACACTTGTTCGTCAGTGAACGCGCGGTGCAACTGCAGGCCGCTGTGTTCCAGGCGCGCGCCCAGCAGTTGCAGGGCCGCATCGACCGCTTTGCCCAGGCTGGCCTGGCCCTTGTCGTCGCCGCGCCGGGCAAAGGAACGCAGGCTGGCCGTGATGCGGCCCATGCGATCGATCAGTTCATTGATGGTTTTCAGGTTGGCACTGGCGGTGTCCAGTTGGCCACGTTCGAGAAACCGTACGGTGTTGCCGGACAGGGTGCGCAACGCCGCCAGGGGCTGGTTCAGCTCATGGGCAATGCTGGTGGACATTTGGCCGATGGCCGCCAGTTTACCGGCCTGTACCAATTCATCCTGGGCATGGCGCAGGGTTTCCTCGGCCAGGCGCCGTTCGCGAATCTGGCCCTTGAGGCGTTCGTTGCTGGCTCGCAGGTCAGTGGTGCGTTCGGTAATCCGTCGCTCCAGTTGATTGTTGGCTTCCTGCAGGGCTTCCCGGGCCGCGAGGCGGGTGGCGATGACCTTGCGGCGCTCGTTCCAGGCGATCAGCAGGAACGCCACCAGGGCGAAGGCCACTGCCACCAGAATGCCCTGGTTGATCGCCTCGCGCCGCAGGTCCTGGAGCGGTGTCAGCAGGGTGAAATTCCACGGCGTGTCGCTCAGGGGGCGGGTCTGCGACAGGTAGCTGATGGCCTCGTCGTCGGAGACCACTTCGGCGTTGGCCGGGAAGGTCAGTTTCTCCACGCCTTCGGCCAGGCGTTCGCGGGCCAGCGGCTCCAGCTCATTGAGCGGGAACCAGTAGTATTGCAGGCTGCGGGCCAGGCGCTCCTTGGTGTCGTCGCTCAGTGGACGCACGGCCTTGAGCCGTCGCGCCGGGTCGCTGGAGAGAATGATGATGCCGTTCTCATCGCTGACGAAGGCTTCCAGGCGGGCGCGCTGCCAGCGTTCTTCCAGTGCTTCCAGGCGCACCTTGACCACCGCGACGCCGATGATCTTGCCTTGCTCCTCGAGGCCGTGGGCCAGGTAGTAGCCGGGTTCGCCGTTGGTGCTGCCGATCCCGTAGAAGCGCCCGGGCTGGCCGCGTACTGCGTTCTGGAAATAGGCACGGAAGGACAGGTCTTCGCCCAGGTAGCTGTCGACGTCGCGCCAGTTGCTGGTGGCCAGGACTCGGCCGGTGGTGTCCATCACGTAGATGGCCCGACTGCGGCTGCGCCGGTTCAGGCCTTCAAGGTAATTATTGACCGCTTGCCGGTGTTCCGGCGACGGCTCGGCCAGCAACTGCGAAACACTCGATTCGAGTTCCAGCAGGCTAGGCAGGTAGGTGTATTTGCTGATCTCGCTTTCCACCGCACGGGCGTGCAGTTCCAGCTGGCGTTGACCGTTTTCGCCGAGGCTGCGAATGCCGTAGTGCTCACTGATCCAGAAGCCGAGCAGGCCCAATGCGAGCATCAGCAGGATGATCAGCGGCGGCAGGAACAGGTGGCGGATCAGACGAGGTTTCACGGCGAGTGATGGCGGTGCGGCGCGATAAAGAGTGGGGTCGCATTTCATCACAGATGCCTTGGGTCAACCACAACACAAATCTACAAATCCGCGCAGTCCCTGTGTAGGAGCGAGCTTGCTCGCGATGGAGTGTCAGTCAACAGTGATGTAGCTGACCCACCATCGCGAGCAAGCTCGCTCCTACACGGGGGCGAGGAGCGGTGTGCTGCTTAGTGCTGCAGGATCTTGTTCAGGAAGTGCTGTGTACGTTCGGCGCGAGCGTTGATGTCGCCGAAGAACTCTTCCTTAGGGCAGTCTTCGATGATCTTGCCGGCGTCCATGAAGATCACCCGGTCCGCCACTTTGCGGGCGAAGCCCATTTCGTGGGTCACGCACATCATGGTCATGCCTTCGTGGGCCAGTTGCACCATGACGTCCAGCACTTCGTTAACCATTTCCGGGTCCAGCGCCGAGGTCGGTTCGTCGAACAGCATGACGATCGGGTCCATGGCCAGTGCGCGGGCGATCGCCACACGCTGCTGCTGACCACCGGAGAGCTGGCCCGGATGCTTGTGGGCGTGGGCCGAGAGGCCGACGCGCTCGAGCAGTTGCAGGCCTTTCTTGGTGGCTTCTTCCTTGCTGCGGCCCAACACCTTGATCTGCGCGATGGTCAGGTTTTCGGTGATGGTCAGGTGCGGGAACAGTTCGAAGTGCTGGAACACCATGCCAACGCGCGAGCGCAGTTTCGGCAGGTTGGTCTTGGGGTCGGCAATCGAAGTGCCGTCGACCACGATGTCGCCTTTCTGGAACGGTTCCAGGGCATTGACGCACTTGATCAGGGTCGACTTGCCGGAGCCGGACGGCCCGCACACCACGATCACCTCACCTTTCTTGACGTCGGTGCTGCAATCAGTCAGCACCTGGAAGTCCCCATACCACTTGTTGATATTCTTGATAGAGATCATACGGCGAACCTTTTTTGCAGACGCTTGACCAGCTGCGAGGCGGCAAAGCTGATGATGAAGTACACGAGACCGGCGAATACCAGGAACTCATTGGAACGGCCAATGATGTCGCCACTGGCCCGCGAAGCGTTGAGGAAGTCCACCAGGCCGACGGCGTAGACCAGCGAGGTGTCCTGGAACAGGATGATGCTCTGTTGCAGCAACAGCGGTGTCATCTTGCGGAATGCCTGGGGCAGGATGATCAAACGCATCATCTGGCCATAGGTCATGCCCAGGGCCTGGGCGGCGCCCATCTGGCCCTTGGGAATCGACTGCACACCGGCACGTACGATTTCGCAGAAGTACGCCGCTTCGAACATCATGAAGGCCACGATGCAGGAGGCAAACGCGCCGATCGGGGTGTCTTCGCCGGTGATCCAGCGCAGCACGAACGGCACCGCCAGGTAGAACCAGGTGATCACCAGCAGCAGCGGGATCGAACGGAAGTAGTTGACGTAGGCACCGGCAAGGTTCGACAGCAACTTGTTGTGGGACAAGCGCATCAACGCCAGGATGGTACCGAGGATGATCCCGCCGACGACGCCCAGCGCCATCAATTGCAGGGTCATCACCATGCCGTTCCACAGGCCCGGCAGGGACGGGATGATGCCCGAGAAGTCGAATTCCATCATTTACCCCCTACGGAAATCAGGCCCGGCACTGCAACTTTCTTCTCGACCACGCGCATCAGCAACATCAGGCTCATGTTCAGGGTGAAGTAGATCAGGGTCGCCAGGGTGAAGGCTTCGAACAGGTTGGCGGAGAACTCGGCGGTCTGCTTGGTCTGCGCGAGCAGCTCCATCAGGCCGATCAGCGAGGCCACGGACGAGTTCTTGAAGACGTTGAGGAATTCCGAGGTGAGCGGTGGAATGATGATGCGATAGGCCTGGGGCAGCAGCACGTTCCAGTAGATCTGCGGCAGCTTGAAGCCCATGGCGCGAGCAGCCGATTCCTGGCCGCGGGGCAGCGCCTGGATACCGGTGCGCACTTGTTCGCAGACCCGGGCGGCGGTGAACAGGCCCAGGCACACGACAACGCTCAGGTAGGCCGAGGTGGTCGGGTTGAGGTCCTGCTTGTACCAGTCCTGCAGGTCTTGTGGCAGCAGGTCGGGCACCAGGAAGTACCAGATGAACAGCTGAACCAGCAGCGGCACGTTACGGAACAGTTCTACGTAGCAGGTCGCGATGCCTGACACGATGCGGTTCGGTACGGTGCGCATTACGCCCAGTACCGAGCCCAGCAGCAATGCAATGATCCAGGCCACGATGGCGATAGCGATGGTCCAGCCCAGCCCGGAAATGAACCAGTCGAGATAGGTCTCGCTGCCCACGCCGGTGGACTTGAAGAACACGCCCCAATCCCAGTTGTAATTCATTAGGGTCTCCCCTCGGATTCAATCGATGTTCAAGCACCTGCCTGGGGGAACTCCGTTCCCACCCGACGTTGACGGTCGGGCACACGCGGTCGGCTCGACAACCACCGGTTCGAGTGTTTCCAAAAATGCCAGCAGGTAGTGACAACCTCCCGAAAGGGCATTGGCCCTCTCAGGAGGTAAGACTAGTCAGAAATCAGGATTTCTTGTCGTCAGCCGCTTTGTCGGTCGGATTGGCGATCAGCGCCTTGAGCTCGTCGCTCATCGGGAAGTTCAGGTTCAGGCCTTTAGGCGGGATTGGCGCCTGGAACCAGGTGTCGTAGATCTTGTTGATCTTGCCCGAAGCGTAGGTGGCCTTGATGGCATCATCGACCGCTTTCTTGAACGGCTCGTCGCCTTTGCGCACCATGCAGCCATAGATTTCATAGGACTGTGGCGTGCCAGTCACTTCCCAGTCGGAAGCTTTCTTGGCCTTGGCCGCTTCACCGGCCAGCAGGGCGTCGTCCATCATGAACGCAACGGCGCGGCCCGATTCCAGCATCTGGAAGGATTCGCCGTGGTCCTTGGCGGAGATCACGTTCATGCCCATCTGCTTGTCGGCGTTCATCGACTTGAGGATGCGCTCGGACGTGGTGCCAGCGGTGGTCACGACGTTCTTGCCTTTAAGATCGTCGAAATCCTTGTACTTGGAGTCCTTCTTGGACAGCAGGCGAGTACCGATTTCGAAGATGCCGACCGAGAAGTCAACTTGTTGCTGACGCTCGACGTTATTGGTGGTGGAACCGCACTCGAGGTCAACGGTGCCGTTCTGCACCAGCGGAATACGGGTTTGCGAGGTGACCAGGTTGTATTTGACTTGCAGGTTCGGCAGGTCCAGGTCTTTTTTCAGGGCTTCGACGACTTGCATCTGGATGTCGTGGGAGTAGCCGACTGGTTTGCCAGAAGCGTCTGCAATGTAGGAAAACGGAATGGAAGCGTCGCGATGGCCCAGGGTGATGGTGCCGGACTCTTTGATCTTCTTCAGGGTGCCGGTGAGCTCGGCGGCGAAAACTGGCGTGCTGATCAGAGCGGCAGCGATGGCTGCGCCCAGGATATGGGGAACGATACGCATCAAATTTTCCTCGACATTGTTTTTTTTATGGAGCCAGTTCTTCGGCTCTCTAGTACTGCTGAACGCCTGGGGAGCTCCTGAAGTGTTGGCATCTCAGGCGTTCGTCCAAGAGTGTAGAGCATGAGTCGTGCCAGGCCAGGGTTAAATGCCTAAATTGTTGATTTATAAGGATATTAAATATTTGTGGCGGAACTTGTCCCTACGCCTGATCCGGTTAACCGAATTGACTGCCGGGTCGCGTTCGGAAAACCGAATGAATTTTTCGCGGCTTCAACGCAATGTAGAAAATAAAAAGCCCCTGGATCGCGGAATCCAGGGGCTTTTTATGTATTGGCTGTCGATCAGGCCGCTTCGATCTTGCTGCGGTTGACTTCGAGCTTGTGCAGGTACTGCTGCACGTTTGCCTGTTCGTCGGCCGTGGTGAACAGGCCCAGTTTGGTGCGCCGCCAGAGAATATCGTGGGCGGTGGTGGCCCATTCCTGCTGGCACAGGTAATCGACTTCACGGCTGTAGAGCCCGCCACCCAGGTGCTCGCCCATGTCGTTCAAGCCCTGTACGCCTTCGAGCATGCGCCAGGTGCGGCTGCCGTAAGTGGTGGCCCAGCGGCGGGCGATTTCCGTGGGGACCCAGTCGAACTTGTCGCGAATCAAGGCGCTCAGGGCCTGCGGGGTGCTCATGTCTTCGCCGCCAGGCAGGGTTGCCTGGGCGGTCCAGCTCGGTTTCATCTGCTTGAAGTAGGGCGCCAACTGGGCCATGGCCGACTCGGCGAGCTTGCGGTAGGTGGTCAGCTTGCCGCCGAACACCGACAGCAGGGGCGCCTCTTCACCGTTGCCGGACAGGGCCAGGGTGTAGTCGCGGGTCACGGCCGATGGGTTGTCGGATTCGTCGTTGCACAATGGGCGCACGCCGGAATAGGTGTGCAGGATGTCGTCACGGCTGATCTGTTGCTTGAAGTGCGCATTGACTACCTGGATCAGGTAATCGGTTTCGCCCTCGGTGATCGCCACTTTGGCCGGGTCACCGGTGTACTCGCGGTCCGTGGTGCCAATCAGGGTGAAGTGATTGAGGTACGGAATGGTGAATACGATGCGCTGATCTTCGTTTTGCAGGATGTGCGCGTGCTCACCTTCGTACAGCTTGGGCACGATCAGGTGGCTGCCCTGGATCAGGCGAATACCGTAGGGCGATTCCATCTTCAGGTCGTCGCGAATGAACTTGGCAACCCAGGGGCCGGCAGCGTTTACCAGCGCCTTGGCGCGGATCGAGAACAGGCTGCCATCGGCACGCTCCAGGTGCAGGTGCCACAGGCCCTTGCTGCGTCGGGCGCTGACGCAGCGGGTCTGGGTGTGCACGTGGGCGCCGTTCTCACGGGCGGCCATGGCATTGAGTACCACCAGGCGGGCGTCGTCGACCCAGCAGTCGGAGTACTCGAAGCCCTTGCTGATTTCGCTTTTCAAGGCGCTGTCGGCACCGAATTTCAGGCTTCTGGAACCGGCGAGCTTTTCCCGCTTGCCCAGGTTGTCGTAGAGGAACAGGCCGGCGCGAATCATCCAGGCCGGGCGCAGGTGCGGGCGGTGCGGCAGGACAAAGCGCATCTGCTTGACGATATGCGGGGCCTTGGCCAGCAGCACTTCGCGTTCGGCCAGGGCTTCGCGCACCAGGCGGAACTCATAGTGTTCCAGATAGCGCAGGCCGCCGTGGATCAGCTTGCTGCTGGCGGACGAGGTGTGGCTGGCCAGGTCGTCCTTTTCGCAAAGGAACACCGAAAGCCCGCGGCCGGCAGCATCCGCCGCAATCCCGACGCCATTGATCCCGCCACCAATCACGGCGACGTCATAGATCTCGGCAAGTGGGGGTGTCGGCAAGGTGGAAGTGGGCATCGGCAGGCCTCGGGCATTTTTGGCTTTATGTATTGGAATACGAACATTAATGTTCATTTGCGAAAATGGTAGCCCATAAAGTCGCCCACAGCCAGTCCGCTTCGATTGAAAAAACTCATCGAAGGGGCGGAAAAGGAAGAATTTCGAACATTTATGCGGGTGGGGCATGAGCAGGCGCTATCGCGAGCAAGGGTTGCGCTGCTCGCGATGGCGTCTGGACGGACGCTTAAGAGGTGAAGTGACTAAACGACTTCCAGGCGAATCTTGTTCTGGCTCAGCAGCTGGGCGAGGGCGGGCACGGGCTCCTGATCAGTCACCAGGCAATCGATCAGGGTGATCGGTCCCAGGCGAATCATGGCGTTGCGTCCGAACTTGCTGGAGTCGGCCGCCAGGATCACTTGTCGGGCATTGGCGATGATTGCCTGGGACACCCGCACTTCCTGGTAATCAAAGTCCAGCAGGCTGCCGTCTTCGTCGATGCCACTGATGCCCACGAGGGCATAGTCGACCTTGAACTGGTTGATGAAATCGACACTGGCCTGGCCGACAACCCCGCCGTCGCGGCGCACGGTGCCACCGGTGAGCAGCACGTCGAAATCATCCTTGGCACTGAGCATCGAGGCCACGTGCAGGTTGTTGGTGATGATTTTCAGGTGGTTGTGGTTGAGCAGCGCCCGGGCGATGGACTCGGTGGTGGTACCGATATTGATGAACAACGAGGCGTGGTCGGGAATTTGCCGGGCAATAGCTTCGCCGATACGCTGCTTTTCGTCGCGCATCTGGTCGGCACGCATGGCGTACGCAGTGTTTTCCACGCTGGAATCATAGGCTGCGCCGCCATGGTAGCGGCGCAACAGGTTGTCTTCGGCCAGCTGATTGATATCGCGGCGAATGGTCTGCGGAGTAACAACGAACAACTGGGCCATTTCCTCGATGCTGACGTAGCCGCGTTCGCGGACCAGTTCGAGGATTTGCTGCTGACGGGGAGGCAGATTCATGGGGCGTCCTTTGGGCTGCCGTGCAAAATTTGCCCATGATGCCGCATCAATCCCCTCCCGACCAGTTAGATGCCGAACACTGTTCGGCCCTTGGCTTACTCCTCGCCTTCGTGCGGCTCCCAGTCACGGGTACGGCTGACGGCTTTTTTCCAGCCAGCGTAGAGTTTTTCCTTGGCGCTTTCTTCCAGTTGCGGGTCGAATTCGCGCTCGATCACCGCCTTGCCGCGCAGTTCGTCCAGGCTGGCCCAGAAGCCGCAGGCCAGGCCTGCCAGATAGGCAGCGCCGAGTGCCGTGGTCTCGCGCATTTGCGGGCGCTCGACCTGGGTGCCGAGGATGTCGGCCTGGAACTGCATGAGGAAGTTGTTCGCCACCGCACCGCCGTCCACGCGCAAGGCCTTGAGGCGTTCGCCGGAGTCCTGTTGCATGGCGTCGAGCACGTCGCGGGTCTGGTAGGCAATCGACTCCAGGGCTGCGCGAATGATGTGGTCGACCCGTACGCCACGAGTCAGGCCGAACAGGGCGCCGCGGGCATAGGGGTCCCAGTACGGCGCGCCGAGGCCGGTGAAGGCGGGCACCAGGTACACACCGTTGCTGTCCTTGACCTTGTTGGCGAAGTACTCGGTGTCGTGGGCGTCGTTGATGATCTTCAGTTCGTCGCGCAGCCACTGCACGGTGGAGCCGCCGTTGAACACTGCGCCTTCGAGGGCGTAGGCCACTTCACCGCGCGGACCGCAGGCGATGGTGGTGAGCATGCCGTGGCTGGATTTGACTGCCTTGCTGCCGGTATTCATCAGTAGGAAGCAGCCGGTGCCGTAGGTGTTTTTCGCTTGGCCGGGCTCCACGCACATCTGGCCGAACAGGGCCGCTTGCTGGTCGCCGGCGATGCCGCCGATGGCAATGCCGCTCTTGGTGTGGCCATAAATTTCCGACGAGGACTTCACCTGCGGCAGCATCTCGCGTGGGATGTCCAGCAGCTCGAGCATCTTCGCGTCCCACTCCAGGGTGTGGATGTTGAAGAGCATGGTGCGCGAGGCGTTGGTGTAGTCGGTGACGTGGGTCTTGCCGCCGGTAAATTTCCAGATCAACCAGCTGTCGACTGTGCCGAACAGCAATTCGCCGTTGCGTGCACGCTCCCGGCTGCCTTCGACGTTGTCGAGGATCCACTTCAGCTTGGTGCCGGAAAAGTACGGGTCGGTGACCAGGCCGGTGGTGTCGCTGATGTATTGCTCGTGGCCATCGCGCTTGAGCTGCTGGCAGATCTCGGTGCTGCGCCGGCACTGCCAGACAATGGCGTTGTAGATCGGCCGGCCGCTGGTCTTGTCCCAGACCACGGTGGTTTCGCGCTGGTTGGTGATGCCGATGGCGGCCACCTGGTCGTGATGCAGGCCGGCTTGTGCCAGGGCCTCGACCATCACCGCGCTCTGGGTGGCGAAAATCTCCATCGGGTCATGTTCGACCCAACCGGCTTGTGGGTAATGCTGGGCGAATTCGCGTTGAGCGGTGCAGACCACGTTGGCGTCGCGGTCGAAAATGATCGCGCGCGAGCTGGTCGTACCCTGATCAAGGGCAATGATGTAGTTCTTATTCTGTGTGTCGGTCATGTCGATTGCCTTGGACGAAATAAGGGAGTGGATCGGGGCGCGTGATCAATGGTGGGCAGGATCACGCGCCGCCGCTATCAGGAAATTCGGGTTTTGCCATCCATCGCCGGTTCTGCCTTTGTTGTAGCAGGTACGGCGCCGGGCAGGTGACGGGCAATCAGCCCGCGATAGGCCGCAGCACCGAGGCAGGCACCGACAATCGGAGCAAAAATCGGAATCAGGAAATAGGGAATATCCCGGCCGCCAGTGAAGGAAATTTCACCCCAGCCAGCGAAGAAAGTCATCAGTTTAGGACCGAAATCCCGTGCCGGGTTCATCGCGAAGCCGGTCAGCGGCCCCATCGAGCTGCCGATCACGGCGATCAGCAGGCCAATCAGCAGCGGTGCCAGCGGGCCCTTGGGCAGGCCGTTGTTATCGTCGGTCAGGGACATGATCACGCCCATCAGGATCGCGGTGATGATCATCTCGACCAGGAACGCCTGGCCGGTAGACAGGGCCGGGTTGGGGAAGGTGGAGAATACCGACGCCAACTCCAGGCTGGCCTGGCTGCCGCGAACCATCTGCTGGGTTTGTTCGAAATCGAAGAACAGATTGCTGTAAAGCGTGTAAACCAACAACGCGCCACAGAAGGCGCCCGCCACCTGGGACAAGATGTAGAAGGGCAGTTTGCGCTTTTCAAAATCGGTGAAAATGCTCAGGGCGATACTGACGGCCGGGTTCAGGTGGGCACCGGAAACGCCCGCAGTCAGGTAGATCGCCATACTGACGCCGACGCCCCAGATGATGCTGATTTCCCACAGGCCAAAGCTGGCGCCCGCGACTTTGAGGGCGGCGACGCAGCCAGTGCCAAAAAAGATCAGCAGTGCAGTCCCCAGGAACTCGGCCATGCATTGGCTCGAGAGCGGTGGTTGTTGTAAAGCAGTGGTCATGAAAACCTCGTTTTTTGTTGTTGTCGGGCGCTCGTCCCACAGGAGATCGGGCGCGATTTTCACCAAGGCAGGATCCCCATCCTGGTCTCGGCTTACTGCTGGGTGCTGCGTAGGATTATTCGCATGGTATTCGGAAACGAAAAAATATAGACAAGAAACGCTGATGTCAAAGGTCGAAAGTGAACCATCAGTCACAAATCAACTATTGTTCGGCTGAATGATCGCGTCTTGAGGGGGGTGGCAACGTTGCAGATTTACCTGGCCGGCAGCGCCGACCACTGGATAGCGGGGCGGTCTTAGAGCCTTTTGCTGCGTGATGACCTAGAATCCGGCGCAGCATTTGTTGTTCTTTCGTTGGCTTGGAGCTGCCATGACCCCCGCATTGGATCTGCTGAAAAAAGTTCGTGCCGAACATCGTGTACACAGTTATGAACATGATCCCAAGGCCGCTTCATACGGGTTGGAGGCGGCGGAAAAGCTTGGGTTGCAGCCGGCCCAGGTGTTCAAGACCTTGCTTGCGGCCAGTGAGAAAGCCGAGTTGCTGGTCGCTGTGGTGCCGGTCGTCGGAAGTCTGGACTTGAAGGCGCTGGCCCATGCGGCAGGGGTCAAGAAAGTCGAGATGGCCGACCCCGCTGCCGCGCAGCGGGCAACCGGGTACTTATTGGGGGGAATTAGCCCGTTGGGGCAGAAGAAGCGGCTGCGTACCTTTATCGATAGCAGTGCCCAAGCTTTTGCGACTATTTATGTCAGTGCCGGTCGACGGGGGCTGGAAGTCGAATTGGCCCCTGCGGTGCTGGCCGAGCATACCCAGGCCAGGTTCGCTGACATCGGCCGGGCTTGACCCGTTCGCTGTATGGTGAAAATCCACTGGCTCTGTCACTGGTGAGCCAGCCACCGCTGCTGCATGCTCGCGCTCGCCTACACAAAAGGAGAGCACTCATGGAGTTAGCGTTTCATCAGGTCGATGCCTTCAGCGACCGTCCGTTCAGTGGCAACCCGGCGATGGTCTACCGGCTCGAGGCTTGGCTCAGTGATGAACTGATGCAAAACATCGCCGCCGAGCACAACCTCGCCGAGACCGCGTTTGTGGTGCGTGAGGCCCAGGGTTGGCATATCCGTTGGTTCACCCCGACCACGGAAGTGCCGTTGTGCGGCCACGCGACCCTGGCCAGCGCCCATGTGTTGTTCGAGCAGTATGAGGAACCGTCGCAAAGCCTGGACTTCATCAGTAAATCCGGGCCGTTGCGCGTGACCCGCGAAGGCGGGCAGCTATGGCTGGATTTCCCGAGGATCGCACCGCGTGCGGTGGCGGCCAATCCGCTGATAGCCGCAGCGCTGGGGGTGCAGCCCATCGAGGTGCTGGGTTCCAATGAGTTGTTTGTGGTGCTCGAATCGGAGCAGGCCGTGCGCGATTGTCAGCCCGACATGGCGGCCCTGGCGAAGTTGCCCTGGCTGGGGGCAATCGTCACCGCGCGCGGCACGCAGCATGATTTTGTCTCGCGCTATTTTGCCCCGGCCATCGGCATCAACGAAGACCCGGTCACCGGTTCGACCCATTGCCTGCTGATTCCTTACTGGGCGCAGCAACTGGATAAAACCAGTCTGACGGCCTATCAGTGTTCGGCGCGGGGCGGGGAGTTGTTCTGTCGCCTGGAAGGCGATCGAGTGAAGATTGGCGGGACCGCGACGTTGGTGGCCAGCGGGACGTTGCTGCTGGGCTGACACTGACGTCGCTGCCTGACTGGATGTGTAGGAGCGTGGATCAACTGGCGGTGCTGTACCGGCGGACTCCGGATTCGACGGCCGGTATCTGTGCCGCGGTGCTGCCGGATGCCTGGAACAGCACCAGGTGTTCGGCGGCCACGCGAATGCCGACATCGGCACCCACCAGGTGGTCGGCGTGGCTCGGGAAGATCGATTCCAGCTGGCTGCCGGTGGGCAGTTGCAGGCGGTACAACGTCGAGGCGCCAAGGAAGGTTTTGCCGATGATCCGCGCTTTCAGCGGGCTATCCGGGGCGTAGACGATATCGTCGGGACGCAGCAGCACGTCCACGGCGCCGCCGGTCGGCCAGGTATAGGCGCGGTTGCCACGCAGCTCGCCAAGTTCGGTCTGCACCGACTCGGGGGTCTGCAACTGGCCACGAATGAAGTAACCCTGGCCGATGAAGCTCGCGACGAAAGGTGTCAGCGGCTCGTGGTACAGGTTGTAGGGCGTGTCCCACTGCTCCAGCCGACCTTCCTTGAATACCCCGACCTGATCGCTGACCGCGAAGGCTTCTTCCTGGTCGTGGGTCACCAGAATCGCACTGGTGCCACGGCTCTTGAGGATGTCGCGGACTTCGTGGCTGAGCTTGCGGCGCAATTCGCCATCGAGGTTGGAGAAGGGTTCATCGAGCAGCAGCAGTTGCGGCTCCGGGGCCAGTGCGCGAGCCAGGGCCACCCGTTGTTGCTGGCCGCCGGAAAGCTCGTGGGGGAAGCGCTTGCCGAGGTTCTTCAGGTTCACCAGTTCGAGCATCTCGGCGGTGACCCGGTCTTTGTGCGGGTGCTTGCGAATGCCGAAGGCGATGTTGTCAGCCACGCTCAGGTGCGGGAACAGTGCGTAGTCCTGGAACACCATGCCGATCCGGCGTTTCTCCGGGGCGAGGGTGAAACCGGCGCTGGAGATGGTTTCTCCCGCCAGCTGGATTTCCCCTTCGTGGACCGGTTCAAAACCGGCGATGGCCCGCAGGGTGGTGGTCTTGCCACAACCGGAGGAGCCAAGCAGGCAGCCGATATCGCCAGCATTGAGATGCAGGTTGAGGTTCTGGACAACGCGCTGGTCCTGGTAGCCGCAGGCCAGGTTGCGCAGGTTCAGCAGTAATGTATGACTCATGCGTGGTGGTACGCCGGGGGAACGAGGAATTCGAGCAAGGCCTTTTGCGCGTGCAGGCGGTTTTCTGCCTGGTCCCAGGCCACCGAGCGGCCGTCGTCGAGCAGGTCGAGGCTGATTTCTTCGCCGCGGTGGGCAGGCAGGCAGTGCATGAACAGGACATCCTCGGCCGCCAGGTCGAGCAGGGCGCGGTTGACCTGGTAGGGCGCAAACAGTTTGAGGCGCTTGGCGGTTTCTTCTTCCTGGCCCATGGAGGTCCAGACATCGGTGCTCACCAGGTGTGCGTCACGCACGGCATCCTTGGGGTCGCGGACGATGGTCACGCGATCGCCGGCTGCCGCCACGAATTGCGGGTTCGGTTCGTAGCCCTCGGGGCAGGCGATGCGCAACTGGAAGTCGAACTGGATGGCCGCTTCTATATAGCTGTTGCACATGTTGTTGCCGTCGCCGATCCAGGCCACGGTCTTGCCCTGGATCGAACCGCGATGCTCAAGGAAGGTTTGCATGTCGGCCAGCAACTGGCACGGGTGCAGGTCATCGGACAGGCCGTTGATCACTGGCACGCGGGAGTTGGCGGCGAATTCGGTCAGGGTGCTGTGGGCAAAGGTGCGGATCATCACGGCGTCGAGCATGCGCGACATGACGATGGCGCAGTCGCCAATCGGTTCGCCACGGCCCAGTTGGGTGTCGCGCGGCGAGAGGAAGATGGCCTGGCCGCCGAGCTGGATCATGCCGGCTTCGAACGACAGGCGAGTGCGGGTCGAGGACTTCTCGAAGATCATCCCCAGGACGCGGTTTTTCAACGGCTCGAACAGTACGCCGCGGTTACGCAGGTCTTTGAGCTCAATGCCTCGACGGATCACGCTGACCAGCTCTTCGGGCGTGCAATCCATCAGGGAGAGAAAGTGCCTTGCGCTCATCATTGACTACCTTTTGCAACGGACCGCAGATACTCAAAGCCTTGTTTAATTAAAAAAACGGGCGAGACCTGCGGCGTAAGCCGCACGGGGCGACGAAATAGGGGAAGGCGCAATATTGACATTAAATGTCGCGCCTTACCAATAGGCTACGGTGTTTAGGGGATTTCAGAGGGGCTACGGGGTGACCGCAGTAGCGCTTTTGAAGCCTGTTTCCTGACAGCAGCAAGCCCTTTGTACACTGCCCCCGCGCGCCTTGGCAATCGAGCGCAGCGCACAGGCGGGCGTACCAGTCGGTTTTTGCCCTGCCGGTCGCCAGATGGTGGGGTGCTATCGGCAGGCCTGATGCCCGCCGATTCACAAGACGAACGTCGCTGGTGCAGTGGTCGGACTCGGCCCATAGTTTTACTCCCGCAACCGCGCCCTGGTTGCCCCGAATAAAACAGAGACTGGCCATGACCAAGACTCTTAACCACCGTGCGTGCCACCTGTGTGAAGCCATCTGCGGCTTGACCATCGAAACCACCGCCAGCGACAACGCGGGCCTGCAGATCACTTCGATCAAGGGGGACCCGCTGGACAGCTTCAGTCGCGGTCATATCTGCCCCAAGGCGGTGGCGTTGCAAGATATCCAGAACGATCCCGATCGCCTGCGCCAGCCCATGCAGCGCGTCGGCAACGAGTGGCAGGCGATTGGTTGGGACGAGGCCTTTGTGCTGGTCGCCGAGCGCCTGGCGACGATCCAGGAGCGTCATGGGCAGAACGCGGTGGCGGTGTATCAGGGCAACCCCAGCGTGCATAACTACGGGCTGATGACCCACAGCAATTATTTTCTTGGGTTACTGAAGAGCCGCAATCGCTTCTCCGCGACGTCCGTCGATCAGTTGCCCCATCACCTGACCAGCCACTTGATGTATGGCCATGGGTTGCTGCTGCCGATTCCAGACATCGATCACACCGATTTCATGCTGATCCTGGGCGCTAATCCACTGGCGTCCAACGGCAGCATCATGACCGTGCCGGATGTGGAGCAACGCTTGAAGGCGATCCAGGCGCGTGGCGGCAAAGTGGTGGTGGTCGACCCGCGGCGCAGCGAGACGGCGGCGATGGCCGACCAGCATGTATTTGTTCGGCCTGGGGGTGATGCGGCGTTGCTGTTTGGCGTGCTCAATACCTTGTTCAGCGAAGGCCTGGGTCGCGACAGTCATTTGCCGGTGGATGGGCTGGATCAGGTGCGCCAGGCGATTGCGCCATTCGATGCCGAGGCCATGAGCCCGTTGTGTGCCGTGCCGGCCGAGCAGATCCGCCAATTGGCACGCGATTTTGCCGCCGCGCCGACGGCGGTCTGTTATGGGCGCATGGGGGTTTCGACCCAGGCCTTTGGCACCTTGTGTCATTGGCTGGTGCAGTTGATCAACCTGGTCACCGGCAACCTGGACCGGGTCGGCGGGGCACTGTGCACTGAACCGGCGGTTGACCTGGTGGCGTCGACCTCGGGCGGGCATTTCAATCTGTGGCAAAGCCGGGTCTCCGGGCGGCCGGAATACGCGGGTGAGTTGCCGGTATCGGCCCTGGCCGAAGAAATGCTCACGGGCGGCGAGGGGCAGATTCGCGCCCTGATCACGGTTGCAGGCAATCCGGTGTTGTCGACGCCCAATGGCCGGCAACTGGAGCAGGCGCTGGACGGCCTGGAGTTCATGGTCAGCGTCGACCTGTACATCAACGAAACCACGCGTTACGCCGACCTGATCCTGCCTTCGACCTCGGCGTTGGAAAACGATCACTACGACACCACGTTCAATATGTTCGCGGTGCGCAATGTCAGCCGTTTCAACCGGGCGATCCTGCCTAAGCCCGAGGGTGCGCTGCATGATTGGGAGATCTTCGTCGGCCTGGCCAAGGCCTTTGCGGCCAGGACCGGCAAGGAGCTCAAGCCTACGCTGCCACCGGCACAGATGATCGACTTTGCCTTGCGTGCCGGTCGCTACGGTGACGCCTCCGAGCACAAGCTGTCGGTGGCCAGCCTGTTCGATCATCCCCATGGCGTCGACCTGGGGGCGCTGAAGGCCAACCTGGGGCCGCGCCTGAAAACGCCCAACCAGCACGTGCAAGCGGCGCCAGCGGCGATACTCGCGGACCTGCAGCGCTTTGCCGCCCTGCAAGCGCCGGCGGCGGATGAGTTGTTGATGATTGGCCGACGCCATGTGCGCAGCAACAATTCGTGGATGCACAACTACCACCGCCTGGTGAAAGGCAAGCCGCGTCATCAGTTGTTGATGCACCCGGACGACCTCGCTCAGCGCGGGCTCAGCGACGGCCAGCGGGTGCGGGTCAGTTCGCGGGTCGGCGAGATCGAAGTCGAGGTGCTCGGCAGTCCCGAGATGATGCGGGGCGTGGTCAGCCTGCCCCACGGCTGGGGCCATGCCCGGCCTGGAGTGCAGATGGGCATCGCCACGGCGCAACCGGGGTCAAGCGCCAACGACCTGACGGATGAGCGTCAGCTTGATGAGTTGTCGGGAAACGCAGCGCTCAATGGTGTGCCGGTGACGGTGGCAGCGGCCTAGGTATGTCTGTCGGGGAGACCGAGCATCGCGTCGGTCTTTCCGTTACAATGCGCCACCGTGCCGACAACTGAGTCGGAAAAGTTCAGCCGAGGTGCTCCATGGATATCATCGAAACTATTAAAGAGCAGATTGCCAACAACACCATTCTGCTTTACATGAAAGGCTCGCCGAATGCCCCACAATGTGGCTTTTCCGCGAAAGCCGCGCAGGCCGTCATGGGCTGTGGTGAGAAGTTCGCTTACGTGGACATCCTGCAGAACCCGGAAATCCGCGCCAACCTGCCAAAGTACGCCAACTGGCCAACCTTCCCACAGCTGTGGGTCGGTGGTGAATTGGTTGGCGGTAGCGACATCATGACCGAAATGGCCGCTGACGGTTCGCTGCAGTCGACCATCAAGGCTGCTGTGGAAAAGGCTGCTGCTGGCAAGACCGAAGCCTAAGTGGTGTAGGCGCTGGTTTGCCAGCGAACCCTCGCAGCAGATCAAAAAAAGCCCCGCCTCTCTATAAGAGGGCGGGGCTTTTTAATGGGTGGTAACTTTGCGTTATTCACCCATCTGCGATTGCAGATAGTTCTCGATTCCAACTTTATCGATCAGGCCCAGTTGGGTTTCCAGCCAGTCGATATGTTCTTCCTCGGACTCGAGAATGTCTTCGAGCAGTTCACGGCTGCCGAAGTCGCCAACGGTCTCGCAGTGGGCGATGGCGGTTTTCAGGTCGGCGTGACCGGTACGCTCGATGCGCAGGTCGCACTCGAGCATTTCCTTGGTGTGCTCGCCGATGTGCAGCTTGCCCAGGTCCTGGACGTTCGGCAGGCCTTCGAGAAACAGGATGCGCTTGATCAGCTTGTCCGCGTGTTTCATCTCGTCGATGGATTCTTTGTACTCGTGCTTGCCCAGCTTGTTCAGGCCCCAATCTTCATACATGCGGGCATGCAGGAAGTACTGATTGATTGCGACCAGCTCATTGGCAAGGATCTTGTTGAGATGCTGGATGACTGTTACGTCGCCTTTCATGATGGGGGTCCTGTCCTTAAGTGCGGTATATAAGGCCGAGTTTGAGCCTGCAACTTCTTAGTGTCAAACCTAAGTTATTGAATAATATATGAAAATTAATCGGAATAAGAATGTTTGTGTTCCGCATCCTGACGCTAAGCGATTGAATTACAGACATAAAAAAACCGGACACTAAGTCCGGTTCTCTGAAATGGGTTACTTATGCGGCGGAAAATTCTACGGGAAAGGGAATCGCCGCCTGGCTCATCTGCAGGTCGGCAAGGGTTTCGCGAACCACCTGCTTGGCAAGGCAGGCGCATTTGCCGCATTGGCTGGCAACGCCGGTGGCTTCACGCACCTCACGGTAGCTACAGCAACCTTCGTAGATTGCATCGCGGATCTTGCCGTCGGTGACGCCAGTGCAGAGGCAGACATACATAGAGTGAGAACCCATCGCTGGTTATGGCTCAATTGCGATGGATCTTAATGTTAACGAGAATGATTGTCAAAGTGGTTTCCGTGCCTGTTGTGATCGTTCGTCACTTGCCTGACGAACGGCTACATGGCGACAGGTCAAAAACGCAGTGTATGATGGTCGGTCTTTGCGAACGGTAGCCGTTTCACGAAGCTGTCGTTTACCGGCGGCAGACTGGATCGCTACCTTTCTTCACGCACTACACCAGGAGATATCCAATGAGCGTACTCGTAGGCAAACAAGCCCCTGACTTCACCGTACCGGCCGTACTCGGCAATGGCGAAATCGTCGACAGCTTCACCCTGTCCTCGGCCATCAAAGGCAAATACGGCCTGGTGTTCTTCTACCCGTTGGACTTCACCTTCGTTTGCCCGTCCGAGCTGATCGCCCTGGACCACCGCATGGCTGACTTCAAGGCGCGTAACGTGGAAGTGATCGCGGTGTCGATCGACTCGCACTTCACCCACAACGCCTGGCGCAACACCCCGATCAATGCCGGCGGCATCGGTCAGGTCCAGTACATCATGGCTGCTGACATGAAGCACGACATCGCCAAGGCGTACGACGTTGAATCCGAAGGCGGCGTAGCTTTCCGTGGCGCGTTCCTGATCGACGACAAAGGTGTTGTCCGCTCGCAGATCGTCAACGACCTGCCACTGGGCCGTAACATGGAAGAGCTGATCCGTCTGGTCGACGCGCTGCAATTCCACGAAGAGCACGGCGAAGTTTGCCCGGCTAACTGGAAAAAAGGCGACAAAGGTATGACTGCTTCGCCAGAAGGCGTTGCTGCTTACCTGTCCGAGAACGCTGGCAAGCTGTAAGCCACGCGCCTCAGGCTCAAAAAAACCGGCCCAAGTGGCCGGTTTTTTTGTGGGTTGAGAAAAACCTGCGACCGATCAGTCGTTGAAGTCTTCCCAGCCGCCCATTTGTTTCCAGCGGTTGACGATGCCGCAGAACAGATCAGCGGTCTTCTCGGTGTCGTAGCGAGCCGAGTGGGCCTCGCGACCGTCGAAGTCGATGTCTGCTGCCTGGCAGGCCTTGGCCAGCACGGTTTGGCCGTAGGCCAGGCCCGCCAGTGTCGCGGTGTCGAAGCTGGAGAACGGGTGGAACGGGTTGCGCTTCATGTCCAGGCGCGCCACGGCGGCATTGAGGAAGCCCAGGTCGAAACTGCTGTTGTGGCCGACCAGGATTGCCCGTTTGCAGCCATTGGCTTTCAACGCCTTGCGCACGCCGCGGAAGATATCGGTCAGGGCCGTCTCTTCACTCACGGCCATGCGCAGCGGATGATCGAGCTTGATGCCGGTGAACTCCAGCGCCGCAGCTTCGATGTTGGCGCCTTCGAACGGCTCTACACGGAAGAAGTAGGTGTGGTCCGGGAACACAAAACCCTTTTCGTCCATGGCGATGGTCGTCGCGGCGATTTCCAGCAGGGCGTCAGTGGCACAGTTGAAACCACCGGTTTCAACGTCAACGACGACTGGCAGATATCCCCGAAACCTGGCTGCCATCGGGTGACGTGAGCCGCCACCACCTTGACCTTCCTGTTCGTCGTCGTAATGGTCTTCACTCACGCGTGTTCCTCCAGCAGGCGCCAGCGCAGTTTTTCACCGGCGCGCAGCGGGATGACAGTCAGCTCGCCGAAGGGCAGGCTGGTTGGGGCGGTCCATTCTTCGCGGACCAGGGTAATGCGATCGGTGTTCGCTGGCAGGCCGTAGAAACGCGGCCCGTTGAGGCTGGCGAAGGCTTCGAGCTTGTCCAGCGCGTTACGCTGTTCAAACGCCTCGGCATACAGCTCGATCGCGGCATAGGCGGTGTAGCAGCCGGCACAGCCACAGGCGGCTTCCTTGGCGTGCTGGGCATGGGGAGCCGAGTCGGTACCGAGGAAGAACTTTTCACTGCCACTGGTAGCGGCATCCAGCAGGGCGACCTGGTGGGTGTTGCGCTTGAGGATCGGCAGGCAGTAGAAGTGCGGGCGAATCCCGCCAACCAGCATGTGATTGCGGTTGTACAGCAAGTGGTGCGCGGTGATGGTGGCGCCGACGTTGGCCGAGGCCTCGTTGACGAACTGCACGGCATCGCCGGTGGTGATGTGTTCGAACACCACCTTGAGCGTTGGAAAACGCTCGACGAGCCGACGCATGTGCTCGTCGATGAAGATTTTCTCGCGATCGAAGACGTCGACGTCGCCGCGGGTGATTTCACCGTGGATCAGCAAGGGCATCCCGACTTCGGCCATGGCCTCGATCGCTGGGAAGATCTTGTCGATGCTGGTGACACCGGAGTCCGAGTTGGTCGTTGCACCGGCCGGATACAGCTTGGCGGCGTGCACGAAACCGCTGGCCTTGGCGGTGCGGATTTCGTCCGCGGTGGTGCGGTCGGTCAGGTAGAGCACCATCAGTGGCTCAAAGCGGCTGCCGGCCGGGCGCGCAGCGAGAATGCGCTGGCGGTAGGCGTCGGCTTCAGCGGCATTGCGCACCGGTGGTACCAGGTTGGGCATGATGATGGCGCGACCAAAGGTGCGCGCGACATCCGCGACAGTATTGGGCAACGCAGCACCATCGCGAAGATGAATATGCCAGTCGTCGGGACGCAGCAGGGTCAGGCGGTCGGACATTGGGGATTCCAGGCGGGTCAAACTCATGGGAATGCTACCGGAAAAGACTCTTGCAGGCACTCGCTATCAAGTTTTGTCGGACGTAACCGATATCACCAAGGTATGCCGTAAACATGTGTGTCGGTCTTTTTGTTGCAGAAGTCAGTGGAGCCTCCCGTGCGCCAGCGTTATCTAGCCTTGCTCAGTGTGTTCGCCAGCCTTCCTGCCATGGCACTCACTTTCCAGACGCGCCTGGAGAGCACTGAGTGGAAGGTCGAGGGCGACAAGTTCGAATGCCGCCTGAGCCAACCGATCACCGATTTTGGTGCGGGCGAGTTCGTGCGGCGGGCGGGCGAGCAGGCCACCTTTCGGTTGAAAGCCTATAACCCGATGCTCAGTGGTGGCTCGGCGACCTTGCTGGCGGCGGCGGCACCCTGGCAGCCGGGGCGTGCGGATATCAACCTGGGTTCGGTCAGGTTGGGCAGTGGCGAGGTGCTGTTCAACAGTTCGCAGGCGCAGGCCGGTCGCCTGATCGGTGGTTTGATGGAGGGCCGCAGTCCGTTGATCCGGCATTCCGCGCCTGACGGGCGAGTGTCGGAAGTGCGCCTGCTGCCGGTCAGTTTCAGCAAGGCCTATGCCGATTACCAGGGCTGCGTAGCCAAATTGCTACCGATGAACTACGAGCAGGTGAAGCAGGCGGCGGTAGGTTTTCCAGGGGGCGGAATCGAACTGGATGCACAGGCGAAAAGCCGCTTGCAGGCCATGCTGAGCTTCATGAAGGCCGATCCGACGGTCAATCATATTCAAATTGACGGCCATTCCGATAACAGCGGCAATCGCCTGACCAACCGTGACCTGTCGCGACGCAGGGCGCTGGCCGTGATGGAATACCTCAAGGCCAACGGCATCCAGGAATCACAGGTGACCCTGCGCTTTCACGGCGAGCGTTATCCAGTGGCACCCAACAGCAGTGCCGCCAACCGGGCGAAAAACCGTCGGGTCAGCGTGCAGCTCGAACGACTCGAACCTGCGGCCGATCCTGCCCCTCAAGTCAGTTCTACGAGTAACGCGGCAGCGACCTCCTGAACCCGTCGAAATCGTCGCCCGCTCGACATAATCTGTCGCTTCGTCGTCATAAGCTGTCGCGCCTCTGTAATTTATCCGCTCGCAGCGTTAGACTTATCGGCTTTCCGTAGAACCCCGTGGAGTGATGGCATGGCGGACGTAAACAAGGTCGTTCTGGCGTATTCCGGCGGCCTGGACACTTCGGTGATCCTCAAGTGGCTGCAGGATACTTATAACTGTGAAGTGGTGACATTCACCGCTGACCTGGGTCAAGGCGAAGAGGTCGAACCGGCTCGCGCCAAGGCACAAGCCATGGGCGTCAAAGAAATCTACATCGACGATCTGCGCGAAGAATTCGTGCGTGATTTCGTGTTCCCGATGTTCCGTGCCAACACCGTATACGAAGGCGAGTACCTGCTGGGTACTTCCATCGCACGTCCGTTGATCGCCAAACGCCTCATCGAAATCGCCAATGAAACCGGTGCTGACGCCATTTCCCACGGTGCCACCGGCAAAGGCAACGACCAGGTTCGTTTTGAACTGGGTGCCTATGCCCTCAAGCCAGGGGTAAAAGTCATTGCTCCATGGCGTGAGTGGGACCTGCTGTCCCGCGAGAAGCTGATGGACTACGCCGAGAAGCACGCGATCCCGATCGAGCGCCATGGCAAGAAGAAATCCCCGTACTCGATGGATGCCAACCTGCTGCACATCTCCTATGAAGGCGGCGTGCTGGAAGATACCTGGACCGAGCACGAAGAAGACATGTGGAAATGGACCGTCTCCCCGGAGAACGCTCCAGATAAACCGCAGTACCTGGAACTGACCTACCGTAACGGCGACATCGTTGCATTGGACGGCGTCGAAATGACCCCGGCCACCGTGCTGGCGACCCTCAACCGTATTGGTGGCGAACACGGTATCGGTCGTCTCGACATCGTCGAGAACCGTTACGTGGGCATGAAGTCCCGTGGCTGCTACGAAACCCCAGGCGGCACCATCATGCTGCGCGCCCACCGGGCGATCGAATCGATCACCCTGGACCGTGAAGTGGCTCACCTCAAAGACGAGCTGATGCCCAAGTATGCCAGCCTGATCTACACCGGCTACTGGTGGAGCCCTGAGCGTCTGATGCTGCAACAGATGATCGACGCTTCCCAGGTGCACGTGAACGGCGTGGTTCGCCTGAAGCTGTACAAGGGCAACGTGATCGTTACCGGTCGCAAGTCCGACGAGTCGTTGTTCGACGCCAACATCGCCACCTTCGAAGAAGATGGCGGCGCTTACAACCAGGCGGATGCTGCTGGCTTCATCAAGCTCAACGCCCTGCGTATGCGCATTGCAGCCAACAAGGGCCGCAAGTTGTTCTGATGCTGTTGCGCTGAGCAACCGTTGTGCGCCTGCTTGAGGCGGGGGCACAACGGGCGCGACCTGTTCTGTGGGCCTCGATGGCCAAGCGTTAATCTGTCATCCGGGCAGTAGCGCCGTTATCCGCAATACCGCCAGCTTCCCCCTCCCTTTGTTCCTGCCTCGATGAAAAACCATCTTGCCGGTCTGTCACTGCATCAAGACGGGAATCAGTCTTGCGAACGACAGTCATTGCCTGCGTGCTCACGTTATAGAACAGGCACACGGAATCCTGAGCATTGAGTGCTTTTACATCAGACTTCTTCAACTTTTCATTGATCACTGGCTCCGACTCCTGACAAGTCAGCAGCATTGTCAGTCTCGGTTGGCTTGGCCGGGGTTGGTCGAGTTTCTCCATCAACTGACAGGTGTCCTTTTTCTTGCGGATCCACCGGGCATCGACGATACGTATGTATTGCACCGAAGCGGGCATGGGCAACTGCTGTTGAGGGCGCAGGTGGGTGTAGAAGGTGATGCCAGGAGGCGGGTCCTGCGTGCTGGGAAGCAAGTAGTCGGGCTTGGTTTTGACCGCCCCAGGGCTCTTGCGCGGGTCTGGGCGTGCGGGGTTGACCTTGCTTGCTTGGGCCGTGGCAGAAGCGGATTTTTTCTCGCCTCGGGTGGCGTCATCGATCACCTTCAAAAACTGCTTGCTCTTCTGGAAGTCCGAAGGTGCATACAGGGATTTGTAGTTGAAGTTGAGGGTGATGAAAAATAGGAATAGCAGGTAGAAGGGGAAACTGATTAAAAACCATATATATACTTCCCGGTTCTCATCATCGAGGAAGGGCAATGACACCGCGGCGGAAGTTTCGGACAGTGCTGCGAAGATCGCAATGATTGTCATGGGGTTGGCGATTTTTTTCTGAAGTACGTTCATTCTGGCTACTCGCTTGATATTTGAATGAGCTTTGATGGCAATGTTAAGGGGCAACCAGCCTACGTGGTGCCATAATATCTTTGAAGGGACACTTGTTACGATAAAACTTAATTGGTTTCTCGGTTGTCAGGGTTGTTTCTAGATATTTTTTTGGGTGTTGGTTAGTTTGAGTGTTACCTGGCTTTTATGTGGGGTGGCGGAGTTCCGTTCGAGATTAAAGGTTCTCCAAGTGCTGTTCGCTAGGCTCGACTCATTGTTGTTGGAGTGAAGTTTAGCGAAGGGAGACGCAGTTGCATCCTAAATGTTAGTTTGATCTTCACTCCTTGTCATGGGCGAAAATTCGTTATTGGTGCAGGGGGGATGCGGGGCTTAAACTTTAAGCGACATTGTTTTTTGTGATTTCCTGTGGGAATAATCCTTGATGTTTGTAGGGATTGTCTCTCGCAGGGGGTGCTTGCCTTGGGCGGGATCCCCAGGTCGAAACGACTAGGCTATTGTGCTGACTCTAAAAATTCGAACAGCGAAAATTGGACTTGCCCATGAATAAAGTGCTGATCGTGGATGATCACCCCGTCATTCGACTTGCTGTACGCATGCTAATGGAGCGTCATGGCTACGAAGTTATTGCTGAAACGGACAATGGCGTGGATGCATTGCAACTTGCCCGTGAACACATGCCGGATATCGTCATACTGGATATAGGCATTCCCAAGCTGGATGGTCTGGAAGTCATTGCGCGTTTGAATTCGATGAGCTTTTCCGTGAAAGTGTTAGTCCTGACTTCACAGACACCCGGGCATTTTTCGATGCGCTGCATGCAGGCGGGGGCAATTGGATATGTCTGCAAACAGCAGGAGCTCACCGAACTACTCAGCGCTATCAAGGCGGTATTGTCTGGGTACAGCTATTTTCCGAACCAGGCATTGCACTCGGTCCGCTCGTCGCTGGGTAATACCAGTGAGTCGGATATGGTAGAGCGCTTGTCCGGAAGAGAGATGATGGTGTTGCAACAATTGGCCCGGGGCAAGACCAACAAGGAAATAGCCGATGGCATGTTTCTCAGTAATAAAACCGTCAGTACTTACAAGACTCGGCTTCTGCTCAAGCTGAACGCTCGCTCGCTTGTCGATCTGATTGAACTGGCCCAGCGAAATGGGCTGGTCTGAGGTGCGAGGGTACAAGACGGCTAGCCCGGCACTTCGTCACCGAAGTACTTTTTGGGGCACGGATCGCTAAATGACAAAAGCCTCCACGGAGGGAGGCTTTCAGCGGTCAGAGGTCAAAGTCGTAATCGGCCAACTGCTTTTGCAGACGTCGCTCCTCCAGGAGATTATCGATGGTGCGGCGCTTGTTCAGGTTGGTCTTGGCGACCTCCACCATAGGTTCTGCATCATCGCTCTCAACAGGGGCGAAGTCGTCTTCTACGTCCAGTTGTTCTTTGCCAGTACTCATCAGGTCAACTCCAGGCTAAGAGAGCCATTGGCGCCCCTTATATCGACAATCTCCTGGCGGGTAAAAAAGATTTTTTCAATCGATAAATCAATAAAACCAATAGCGCCTCAATCGTCGGAGGTTTTTTGCTTGAATTCGCACAGGTCTTCGATCCTGCAACTGCCACACCGGGGCTTACGCGCCAGGCACACATAACGGCCATGCAAGATCAGCCAGTGGTGGGAGTCGAGGAGAAATTGCTTGGGCACAAACTTCATCAGCTTGTGTTCGACTTCGACGACATTCTTCCCGGGGGCAATACCGGTTCGGTTACTGACCCGGAAAATATGGGTGTCGACGGCCATGGTCAACTGTCGGAACGCCGTGTTCAGCACCACATTTGCAGTCTTTCTGCCTACTCCTGGCAGTGCCTCAAGCTCTTCCCGGGTTTGCGGCACCTCACCGCCATGCAGCTCCACCAGCATGCGGCAGGTCTCGATGACATTCTTCGCCTTGCTGTTGTACAGCCCGATAGTCTTGATGTACTCGGACAAGCCCTCGACGCCGAGCGCATGAATCGCCGCCGGGGTGTTGGCTACCGGGAACAGCTTGGCCGTGGCTTTATTGACGCCGACATCGGTAGATTGCGCAGAGAGGATCACTGCGATCAACAGTTCGAAGGGCGATGAATAGGCCAGCTCGGTTTTCGGTTCTGGATTGTCTTCGTGGAACCTGCGGAAAATTTCCAGGCGTTTTGCGGCATTCATGGGCAGAGCAATTCCTTGCAGGCGTTCAGGGTGTCGGGGAGCGGCCGAGCCAGGCTTGCCTGGCTGCCAGCAGCAATCCCAACAGGATAAACCCACCGGGGGCGAGGATGGCCAGTCGTACGCTGCCGTCGGCAGTCAGCCATGGCAAATGCCAACTGATCGAGCCATGCCCCAGCACTTCGCGCAGCAAGCCCAGGCCAATCATCAGGCTGACGAACAGGGCACACAAACGCAATCGGTCAAGCAGGCGGGTCTCGGTGAAAAAGCCGTTGCACTCCAGCACCACGCATTGCAGGGCGATCAAGCCGATGTAGAAGCCCAGGTGCTGATGCAGCTCAAGCGCCCAGGCCTGAGTCGCCAGCGTAGCCAGGCTGGTCAAGGTGGCGGCTAGCAGCACCCCGGCAGGCAGATGCAAGGACTCGCTGAGCCAGGCTCGCAACAGACGCATTTTCAGCCCATAGACAGCGATCACCAGCACGCACAGCAGCGCCAGGCTCAAGGCCGTCAGCAACGTGTCACTGGCGCCGATCAGTGGCGCCAGCATCAAGGAGTTCTGAAGGGTCGAGGTCTTGTTCATGGCGCGCTGCCGAGCAGTTGTGGTTGGTGTTCATCGAAATAGCGCAAGGCATCGTGGGTCGCACTGATCACCGCACGGGAGGTGATGGTCGCGCCGGCCAGTTGATCGAACTGGCCCTGGTCCTTTTTCAGCGCCCAGCCGCTGTCGCCCGGGTCACTCCGCGACTTGCCGATAAAACCCTCCAGCCAAGGGTTGGGGTGTGTGGCGATCATGGCTCCCAGCCCCGGGGTTTCCCCTTGCTTGAGGGTTTTGACGCCCAGCAGCCTGCCCTGGCTATCGATCACCAGCAGCAGGTCGATGGGGCCTTCATAGCCGGTGACCCGACTCAGCAAAATGATCGCCGCAGGCTTGCCATTGAGGTTCGCCCGGTAGCCACCCAGCAGTGTGCTGTTGGCCAGGACCACGCCCTTGATCGCCAGTGGCTGGTCCAGCGGCTGATTGTCGTAGCTGCCCGCCGGCAGCATGTCCAGCAGGTTGCGGCTCTCGATCAACCGCTGTTGCGCGCCAATCCGCGGCGCCAAGAGCTGTTGCACCAGGTAAGTGGCGCCAGCACACAGGACGGCAATGATCACCAGGCTCAGGACGCTGAGGCTGCGTTTCATGATGCCGGCTCCGGTTGCGCTGCACAGAGGCGCTCTAGGGCTGGCACGCAGAGGTTCATCAACAGCACTGCAAACGCCACTCCGTCGGGGTATCCGCCCCAGGTTCGGATAAGGTAGGTCAACAGGCCCACGCCGACACCGAACAGCAGGCGTGCCTTGGGACTCTTGGCCCCGGACACCGGTTCGGTGACGATAAAAAACGCGCCGAGCATGGTGGCACCGCTCAACAGGTGAAACAGTGGCGAACCGTGGGAGTCGGACCCCGAGCCGTTCCAGCACAACAGGCTGATGACGAACAGGCTGCCGAGCATCCCCACCGGGGCGTGCCAACTGAACACTCGTTGCTGCAAGAGAAAGGCGCCGCCGGCGAGAAATGCCAGGCTCACCCATTCAATCCCCTTGCCACCCAACTGCCCAAATGCCGGGTTGGCGGCGAACAGTTCGTCGATGGTCAGGCTTTTATTGATTCGCAGGCTGTCCAGCGCGGTGGCCTGGGCCCAGGCGTCCGGTTGCGCAGCTGCGCTGAAGCCGAAAATCTGCTGCAGGCCACCCTGCAGGCTCAGTCCGTGGCTGGGCCAGTGGGTCATCTGTTGCGGGAAACACACCAGCACCAGGGCAAAGCCGAGCATGGCCGGGTTGAACGGGTTTCTACCCACGCCGCCATACAGGTGTTTGCCGAACAGCATCGCCCCGGCCGCCGCGCTCACCGTCAACCACCAGGGGCAGTAGGCGGGCAGTGCCAGGGCCAGCAAGGTGGCGCTGACCAGGGCGCTGCCGTCACTCAGGGCCGGCTTGAGCGGGTAACCGCGCAGGCGCAGCACCGCGGCTTCCACTGCCAGTGCACTGGTACACGCCAGCAGCAGATTGAACAGCACGCCCCAGCCGTTAAACCACAGCAACAGCAGGATGCCCGGCACGGTGGCCAACAGCACACGCTGCATCGCCTGTTGCAGGCGATCGTCGACGGGTTCAAGGGGCGACATAGTCGCTCACCTGGCGCTCGGCCTCCTCGAGCCTGGCGCGTGCCTGGCTCAAGAGCTCTGCCGGTGTCTGGGCCTGTCGCTGCAGTTTGCTCACCTCGGCGCGGGCATAGGCCAGTTCAGTCTTGAGTTGTCGCAGCTGACTGTCGATCGGGCGTTTTTCCCGGCGCAGTAATTGCGGTGGCGGTTTGTCGCTGGCGTCCTCGGCGGCGTGCAAGGCGTGTTCGGCCTGTTCCAGCGCGGCGCTCAGGGCCGCCAGTTGCTCGGCAGGCGCAGCGTTGTCCTGGGCTTTCCTCAGTTCGGCGCGGCGCATCGCCAAGTGGATTTTCGCCCGCTTGAGTTCAGCGTCATTGGCTGGTGCGGGCGGTTGCGGAGGATTGGCCGGGGCGCTGCTTTCGAGCTTCGCCAAGGCGTGTTCGGCGGCTTCGAACTGCTGTTGCAGCACCACCAGTTGAGCTTGTTGCTCGCAGGTCGGCGGATGGCCGAAGGCTTTCAGGGATTTGTGCAGTTGCGCGCGGCTCATCGCCACATCGATCTTGGCTTTTTTCAGGGCCGCATCGGCCGCTGCGGCTTTTTGCGCTTGCACGCGGGCGATGGCGTCCTGCACCGGATTGGCACCAGTGGCTGCCGGCTGTGCGGCTTTGGCTGCGCGTGCCGCGCGCTCGGCCAGCCTCTGCTGTTCTTCGCGCTCCAGCCGGGCGTTGCGTTGTTCGAAGCGCCGGCGGGCATGCTCGCGTTTGACGCTACGCGCTTGAAATTGCTCGGGAGTGAACGCCAGGCCGCCAACGATCGGCAGTACCTGGGCCGAGGGCAGGGGGTGCATTTCGATGCAGTCCACCGGACAGGGGGCTACACACAAGTCACAGCCGGTGCATTCGTCGATGATCACGGTGTGCATCAGCTTGGCTGCGCCGACAATCGCGTCGATCGGGCAGGCCTGGATGCACTTGGTGCAGCCGATGCATTCGGCTTCCCGGATATAGGCAACCTGTGGCGGCGCCGAGCCCCGGCTGTGGTCCAGTTGCATGATCGGCAGCTTCAGCAGTTCGGCGAGTGCGGCGATGGTCTCGTCACCGCCTGGCGGGCACTTGTTGATCGCCTCGCCGCTGGCAATGCCTTGGGCATAGGGCTTGCACCCGGGGTGACCACACTTGCCGCATTGGGTCTGGGGCAGGAGGGCGTCGATGCGTTGAATCAGACTCATGTTTTGATCAGTCCACTGAATCCGAGAAATGCCACGGCGATCAATCCGGCGCTGATCAGGTCGATCGGCAAGCCACGAAAGGCCATCGGCACATCGTTATTGAGGGTGCGCTGGCGCAAGTCGCTGAACAGGCCCAAGACCAGCCAGAAGCCCAATCCGGCGCCCAGAGTCAGGGCCAGGTGCCGGGTCAGGCCCTGGTCGCTATGCATGCTCATCAGGCTCAAGCCCAGCACGCCGGCGTTGCCGAGCAGCAACGGCCAGAGTCCGGCAAATGGCAATTGCGGCAAGGCCCGCGTCAGCCCCCGCAGCAGCAGTGAAATGGGCAGCACACTCAAGGGCAACAACAGCAGCAGGTACAGGGCTGTCAGGCCCAGCGGCACCAGCAGCCAATGATAAGCGGCATAACCCAGGACGCCGTTGAGCAACATCAGGCAGGTGGTGCTGATGCCCAGGGCGTGGACCTGGCGCTGTTCTGCCTGGGGGGCGCGAGCGGCTTGCAGCAAGGGATCGACGCCCAGCGGCCACTGCAACAGGAAGTTGTTGATCAGGGCAGTGCTGATGAGTGTAAGCAGAAGGTCGGTCATGGCGTGCCGGGTCGAGGGAAAGGCCTGTACATGAAGATTAGGCAGTATCCGGCGGGGCAGATATGAAAATCCCACCGTCGCGGCGTTGCGTGACGGTGGGATCGGTCCAGCCAGGCGGATTACTTGATGCGCTGCCCCGGCTTGGCGCCGCTGTCCGGGCTCAACAGGTAGATCTCTGCGCCGCCAGGACCGGCTGCCATGACCATGCCTTCGGAGATACCGAAGCGCATTTTACGTGGCTTGAGGTTGGCGATCATCATGGTCAGGCGACCTTCGAGCTTGGCCGGGTCCGGGTAGGCACTCTTGATGCCCGAGAACACGTTGCGTTGCTCATCACCGATGTCCAGGGTCAGGCGCAACAATTTGTCCGCACCTTCCACAGCTTCGGCCTTGAGGATCAGGGCGACGCGCAGGTCGACGGCGGCAAAGGCGTCGAACTCGATCTCGGCCGACAGTGGGTCCTTGGCCAGCTCACCGTTGCCTTGTGGGGCCGCGGTGCCGGTGTCGGTCTGGCTGGCCGCGAGGTCTTCTTTCGAAGCGTCGGTCATGGCCTGGACCTTGACCGGGTCGATCCGGGTCATCAGCGGCTTGAACTCGTTCAACTGATGGTTGGCGAGCAAGGTCGCGTGGTCGTTCCAGGTCAGCGGCGCGACGTTGAGGAACGCCTCGGCGTCGGCGGCCAGCAACGGCAGGACTGGCTTGAGGAAGATCACCAGTTGGCGGAACAGGTTGACGCCGGTGGCGCAGATCGCCTGGACTTCTTCCTGCTTGCCTTCCTGCTTGTTCAGCGACCACGGCGCCTTATCGGCGATCCAGGCGTTGGCGCGGTCGGCCAAGCCCATGATTTCGCGCATGGCGCGGGCGAAGTCGCGGGCTTCATAGGCGTCGGCGATGCTCGGTGCAGCGGCCAGGAAGGCCTCGGTCAGCTCCGGCGCGGCGTTGGTGTCGACCAGCACGCCGGCATTGCCTTTGTGGATGAAACCGGCGCAGCGACTGGCAATGTTGACGACCTTGCCCACCAGGTCCGAATTGACCTTCTGCACGAAGTCTTCCAAGTTCAGGTCCAGGTCGTCGACACCACGGCCCAGCTTGGAGGCGTAGTAGTAACGCAGGTATTCCGGCGACAGGTGGTCCAGGTAGGTGCGGGCCTTGATGAAGGTGCCGCGCGATTTCGACATTTTCTGGCCGTTGACGGTCAGGTAGCCGTGCACGTTGATCCCGGTCGGCTTGCGGTAGCCCGCGCCCTCGAGCATGGCTGGCCAGAACAGGGCGTGGAAATTGACAATGTCCTTGCCGATGAAATGGTACAGCTCGGCGGTGGAGTCCTTGGCCCAGTACGCGTCGAAGTCCAGCTCGGGACGACGGGCACACAGGTTCTTGAAGCTCGCCATGTAGCCGATGGGGGCATCCAGCCAGACGTAGAAGTACTTGCCTGGCTCGTCTGGGATCTCGAAGCCGAAGTACGGCGCATCGCGGGAGATGTCCCACTGTTGCAGGCCGACATCCAGCCATTCGGCGATCTTGTTCGCTACAGCGTCCTGCAGGGTGCCGCTGCGGGTCCAGGTCTGGAGCATCTGCTGGAAGTCCGGCAGCTTGAAGAAGAAGTGCTGGGAATCCTTGAGCACCGGGGTGGCGCCAGAGATCGCCGACTTCGGATCCTTCAGGTCGGTGGGCGCATAGGTGGCGCCGCATTTTTCGCAGTTGTCGCCGTACTGGTCTTCGGTGCCACATTTCGGGCAGGTGCCCTTGATGAAGCGGTCGGCCAGGAACATTTGCTTTTGCGGGTCGAAATACTGGGTGATCGAACGCGTGGCAATGTGCCCGGCGTCACGCAGCTTGAGGTAGATCTGGCTCGACAGCTCACGGTTTTCTTCGGCGTGAGTGGAGTGGAAGTTGTCGAAGTCCACCAGGAACTCGGCAAAGTCGGCGCTGTGTTCGGCCTGGACGTTGGCGATCAGTTGTTCCGGGGTGATCCCCTCTTTTTCTGCCCGCAGCATGATGGCCGAACCGTGGGCGTCGTCCGCGCAGACGTAAGTGCATTGATTGCCGCGATGCTTCTGGAAGCGCACCCACATATCGGTCTGGATGTACTCAAGCATATGGCCAAGGTGGATTGAACCATTGGCATAGGGCAGGGCGCTGGTGACGAGGATCTTGCGTGGCTCGGACATGGGGCTCGGCTACTTGATGAAACGGAGGTCGGCCACTATAAAGCGCTGGCGCAGAATTTTCACCCCGTGTGGTTGTTTCCTCCGATGATTGAATAAGGGGGGCCGCGAAAAGATCAGAACAGGTAGGATAGTCGCCTGTTTTTCCAGACTTGTTATCGGAGTTGCCCATGAGCGCCGTCAATCGCGCAGCGGTGGAAGCCGTCCTTCGCCAGTACACCGACCCTTACCTGAACCAGGATCCGATCAGCGCCGGTTGCCTGCGCGGCATCGATATCCAGGGTGATCGCGTCAGCGTCCAGCTGGAACTGGGTTACGCCGCCGGCCTGTTCAAGAACGGCTGGGCACAGATGCTGCAGATGGCGATCGAAGGCCTGGACGGCGTGACGTCGGCCAAGGTCGAGATCACCACGCGGATTGCTGCGCACAAGGCCCAGGCACAGATCCCGGGCCTGGCCAACGTCAAGAACGTGGTGGCGGTGGCGTCCGGCAAGGGCGGGGTGGGCAAGTCCACCACGGCCGCGAACCTGGCCCTGGCCCTGGCCCGTGAAGGCGCCCGGGTGGGCATTCTCGATGCCGATATCTACGGCCCGAGCCAAGGCATCATGTTCGGTATCGCCGAGGGCACCCGGCCCAAGGTCAAGGACCAGAAATGGTTCGTGCCGATCGAGTCCCATGGGGTCGAGGTGATGTCCATGGCGTTCCTCACCGATGACAACACGCCGATGGTCTGGCGCGGGCCGATGGTCTCCGGTGCCCTGTTGCAATTGGTCACCCAGACCGCCTGGGGTGACCTGGACTACCTGGTGATCGACATGCCGCCAGGCACCGGTGACATTCAACTGACCCTGGCGCAGAAAGTCCCGGTGGCGGGCGCGGTGATTGTCACCACCCCCCAGGACCTGGCACTGCTGGATGCGCGCAAAGGTGTCGAGATGTTCCGCAAGGTCAACATCCCGGTGCTGGGCGTGGTGGAAAACATGGCCGTGCACATCTGCTCCAACTGCGGTCATGCCGAGCATCTGTTCGGTGAAGGCGGTGGCGAGAAGCTCGCCAGCCAGTACGGCGTCGAACTGTTGGCGTCGTTGCCATTGTCGATGGTGATTCGCGAGCAGGCTGACGGTGGCAAACCAACCGTGATCGCCGAGCCGGACAGCCAGATCGCCATGGTCTACCAGGAGCTGGCGCGTCACGTTGGTGCACGGATTGTATTGCAGGAAGCTTTGACGCCGGCGATGCCGAATATCAGCGTCAGCGACGACTAATAAGCTGAAATACGAATCCCTGTAGGAGCGAGCCTGCTCGCGATGGTGTATCAGTCGACACCGCGGTGCCTGACACACCTTCGCGAGCAGGCTCGCTCCTACAGTTGTTCTTTGTCGCGTCTTAGATCCGCAACCCGCCATCCATTTCCAGGATACGCCCGGTGTAGTAGTCATTTTCGAAGATATAGGCCGCCGAATGGGCGATCTCTTCGGGCTTGCCCATGCGCTTGAGTGGAATCCCTGCGGTCATTTTTTCCAGGGCTTCGGGCTTCATGCCCAGGGTCATTTCGGTTTCGATGAACCCCGGGGCGATGCCCGCGACACGGATGCCGTAGCGCGCCAGTTCCCGCGCCCAGGTCACAGTGGCCGCGGCGACACCGGCCTTGGCGGCGGAGTAGTTGGTCTGGCCAACGTTGCCGGCGCGGGAAATCGACGAAATGTTGATGATCGCGCCGGATGATTTGAGCTCGATCATCTTCGCTGCCACCTCGCGGGTGCACAGGAACACGCCCGTCAGGTTGACGTCGATCACTGCCTGCCACTGGGCCAGGCTCATTTTGCTCATCTCGCCGTCCTTGACCTTGACCAGCAGGCCGTCACGCAGGATCCCGGCATTGTTGATCAGGCCATGGATCGCGCCGAAGTCTTCGGCCACCTGGCTCACCATGTGGCACACCTGCTCTTCATTGGCGACGTTGCACAGGTAGGCGCGGGCTTGGACACCGGCCGCCTGGCACGCGGCGACTGCCTGGTCGAGCTTGTCCTGGTTGAGGTCGACCAGGGCCAGTTTCGCGCCCTTGGCGGCGAAATACTCGGCCATGGAGCGGCCTAAACCCTGGCAACCGCCAGTGATAATGATTACTTTGTCAGTGAGTTGCATTCGCATGCCCCAGTTGCAGGTCGAAGTGGTTTCCTCGTAGAGGGCCTCCCGATCTGCGCCTGACGTGGCTAGGCTGCACATGAGAATTGCCCCCGATGGCATCGCTGGAACTTTCTCCAGGAGCCTGTCCGTTTTTTCGACGGATTCTATATAAGGAGTCATAAATTGAGCGTTGAAGCTGCCAAGCATGCCCGAGAATTGCTGCTCAAGGAATACCGTGGAGTGCTCTCGACCCTCTCCAAGGCGATGCCCGGTTTCCCGTTCGGCTCAGTGGTTCCTTACTGCCTGGACGAGCAGGGCCGGCCGCTGATCCTGATCAGCCGGATCGCCCAGCACACCCACAACCTGCAAAAAGACCCGAAATGCTCGCTGCTGGTGGGGGAGCGTGAGGCCGAGGACGTCCAGGCCGTTGGTCGCCTGACCTACCTGGCCGAGGCGCAAAAGCTCGAAGACCCGGCAGCGATCGAAGCAGCGGCGGGACGCTACTATCGTTATTTTCCGGACTCGGCTAATTACCACCAGGCCCATGACTTCGACTTCTGGGTGCTCAACCCGGTGCGTCATCGCTACATCGGCGGTTTTGGCGCGATTCACTGGGTCGACCAGTTGACCCTGGCCAACCCCTTCGCCGGCAAGGCCGAAGTGAGCATGGTCGAGCACATGAACGCCGATCACGCCAAGGCCATCGCCCATTACGTGGAACTGGCCGGCTTGCCGAAGACCGCACCGGCAGAACTGGCGGGCATCGATACCGAAGGCATGCACCTGCGCATTGGCCAGGCGCTGTACTGGCTGCCGTTCCCGCAGGTCTGCAATACGCCGACACAAGTACGCGAAGCCTTGGTTTTACTGGTTCACGCCGAGCATTGGCCAACAAATGCAGTCAGCGAGGCTTGAAATCACGAAACGGCGACGTCATCTAAGGCTTACTTGCAAGGCATTCTTGCGTTGAGGAACCATTTGATGCGCCCTTTCTTATTGCTCTTTCTGCTGTTTCCGGTGCTGGAGCTGTTCGTATTCGTCAAGGTCAGCGCTGCTATCGGGTTTTTCCCGGCACTGCTGTTGATTATTCTCGGCTCGATGCTCGGCGTGTTCGTGCTGCGTATCGCCGGCCTGGCGACCGCATTGCGGGCCCGTGAAAGCCTGAACCGGGGCGAGTTGCCCGCGCAGACCATGATCGAAGGCCTGATGCTGGCCCTGGGTGGCGGTCTGTTGATCGTGCCGGGTTTTGTCAGCAGCGTGCTGGGCCTGATCATGATGCTGCCGCTGACCCGTCGCCTGCTGGCCAATAAAATGCGCCAGCGCGCCGAAGAGCAGGCGATTCGCCAGCGTGCCTTCGCCGACGACCTGCAACCGCGTGGCGGCCCGGTTCCGCGTGAGCCTTTGGGCCGCGAGCCGAACGTGATCGAAGGCGAGTTCGAACACCGCGACTCCAAGTAACTGCAACATAGACACGGCACCTGCGGGTGCCGTGTGCGTTTCGGCGGCCACTGAAGTAAAAAATTTCGCTGTGCTGCCCTTGTAATAAGCTTGCGCGCCCTTATGTAACGGTCACCGCAAGGTTTCTGGTGATGCTCACCAGACAGACTTCCGCGACTCGCTCGACGAGTCGCAACCGGCACCGCCGGAAATTAACCCCGCCGGGACTACACCGGCCGCTGAAACTACAATTAGGAGAGATCGACAATGAAGCTTCGTCCTCTGCATGACCGCGTCGTCATCCGTCGCAGCGAAGAAGAAAAGAAAACCGCCGGCGGTATCGTTCTGCCAGGTTCGGCTGCTGAAAAAGCCAACAGCGGCGAGATCCTCGCTGTGGGTACCGGCCGCGTGCTGGACAACGGTGAAGTGCGTGCGCTGGCCGTGAAAGTGGGTGACAAGGTTGTGTTCGGCCCGTACTCGGGCAGCAACACCGTGAAAGTCGACGGCGAAGACCTGTTGGTAATGGCTGAGAACGAGATTCTCGCTGTTATCGAAGGCTAAGACCCCTCGTTCATTTTCCCGCGACTACTCAAGTATTTAAGGAATATCGATCATGGCTGCTAAAGAAGTTAAATTCGGCGATTCCGCCCGTAAGAAAATGCTCGCCGGTGTTAACGTCCTGGCTGACGCAGTAAAAGCGACCCTGGGCCCTAAAGGCCGTAACGTGATCATCGAGAAGAGCTTCGGCGCTCCGACCATCACCAAGGACGGCGTTTCCGTTGCCAAAGAAATCGAGCTGAAAGATCGCTTCGAAAACATGGGCGCGCAGCTGGTCAAAGACGTTGCCTCCCGTGCCAACGATGACGCAGGCGACGGCACCACTACCGCTACCGTTCTGGCTCAATCGATCGTCAACGAAGGCCTGAAAGCCGTCGCTGCCGGCATGAACCCGATGGACCTCAAGCGCGGTATCGACAAAGCGACCATCGCGATCGTCAAAGAGCTGAAGTCCCTGTCCAAGCCTTGCGCTGACACCAAGGCCATCGCTCAGGTCGGCACCATCTCGGCCAACTCCGACAGCTCCATCGGCGACATCATTGCCGAAGCCATGGAAAAAGTCGGTAAAGAAGGCGTGATCACCGTTGAAGAAGGCTCGGGCCTGGAAAACGAACTGTCGGTTGTTGAAGGCATGCAGTTCGACCGTGGCTACCTGTCCCCGTACTTCGTCAACAAGCCAGAGACCATGACTGCCGAGCTGGACGGTCCGCTGATCCTGCTGGTCGACAAAAAGATCTCGAACATCCGCGAAATGCTGCCAGTCCTGGAAGCCGTTGCCAAAGCCGGCCGTCCACTGCTGATCGTGGCTGAAGACGTTGAAGGCGAAGCCCTGGCGACTCTGGTTGTGAACAACATGCGTGGCATCGTTAAAGTCGCAGCCGTCAAGGCTCCAGGCTTCGGCGACCGTCGCAAGGCCATGCTGCAGGACATCGCCGTCCTGACCGGCGGTACCGTTATCTCCGAAGAGATCGGTCTGAGCCTGGAAAGCACTACCCTGGAACACCTGGGTAATGCCAAGCGCGTGATCCTGTCCAAAGAAAACACCACCGTGATCGACGGCGCTGGCGTTGAGGCTGACATCCAGGCTCGCGTTCTGCAGATCCGCCAGCAAGTGGCTGACACTTCGTCCGACTACGACCGTGAAAAACTGCAAGAGCGCCTGGCCAAGCTGTCCGGCGGCGTTGCAGTGATCAAGGTTGGCGCTGGCTCCGAAGTTGAAATGAAAGAGAAGAAAGCCCGCGTTGAAGACGCCCTGCACGCTACCCGTGCAGCCGTTGAAGAAGGCGTGGTACCTGGCGGTGGCGTGGCACTGGTTCGCGCCCTGCAAGCCATCAGCGAACTGAAAGGCGACAACGCCGATCAGGACGTCGGTATCGCTCTGCTGCGTCGCGCCGTTGAAGCACCACTGCGCCAGATCGTTGCCAACTCCGGCGACGAGCCAAGCGTAGTAGTCGACAAGGTCAAGCAAGGCTCGGGTAACTTCGGTTACAACGCAGCGACCGGCGAATACGGCGACATGATCGAAATGGGTATCCTGGACCCGGCCAAAGTGACTCGTTCGGCTCTGCAAGCGGCTTCGTCGATTGCCAGCCTGATGATCACCACCGAAGCCATGATCGCTGAGATCAAGGAAGACGCACCAGCTGGCGGCGGCATGCCAGACATGGGCGGTATGGGCGGCATGGGCGGCATGATGTAAGCCAGCCTTACCCCGTACGAGCTACACCTGTAAAAAACCCCGCCTGCGCAAGCCGGCGGGGTTTTTTATTGCCCCTCTTATCAGGCGTTGACGGCCTGGGCCTTGCCGGCCGGCTCGACCTTGCTCGCCGGTCGATACAGCACGTAGTAATACGCGCCCAGGCAAATCAGCCAGCAAAACACCGCCGTCCACACGTTGTGCGAGAAAAAGTGTGCGCCCTGCATCATGCGGCTGACGGAAAATACCGTGCCCAGGCCAAACGCAAAGAGAAAGGCCGCGCGGGCCAGTTTCGGGCGCCGGTCGCGCAACACGAAAAACAGCGCAAACAAGGCAAACCCGGTGGCTGCATGACCGCCGGGCCAGCAACGTCCCGGTTTGTCAGTGGCCGGACGCGGGCTGAGCAGTTCGCTGTAGGTTTCCTTGCCACCGAACTCCTTCAGGCTCCACGGGCACTGCACGGCGGTCACGGCCTTGACCGGCGTGACAAACGCCGTGGCCAGGCCCAGCGACAGCACCAGGCAGCCCAGTTCGCGCTTGAACGGCTTGAGCCGGGCGACGAAGAACGAACCGGCAAACCCGATCACCGCCAGCACCGAGAAAGCGATGACCACTTGCTTGGCCCGGTCATGCAGGATGTTTTCCAGGAAGTAGCTGTGGCGACCGATAAACCCTCCGCCATCGGGGTCGTAGAACAACTGGGTCAGGCTCATGTCCAGGGACGTCAGCTCAAGCAGCAGCAGAGCGGTCGCCACGACGGCGGGGATCCCCAGGCAGAGCCATGCATTCAAGGGGCGGGAGGCGGGGCGCGAAAGGGTCAGTGACATCGGGCGATCCTGAGGGTGTGGATTGGTCCTGCGGCGAGCAGCGCAGCAGTCTGGGCCCGCTCGCGTAGGCCTGGTGTGAATAGCGGGTGAAAAATTCGTGAGTGGTTTTTGCCCGAGTTTGCCCCGGCAGACAACTCTGGCCCTGAACCCCGCTTGGCCTTAAGCTGCGCGAGCCAAGACGGCCGTTACTGTGTACGGAGCAAATGCCCATGCGAATTCTATTGGTTGAAGACAACCGCGATATCCTTGCCAACCTGGCGGATTACCTGGGGCTCAAAGGCTATACCGTGGATTGTGCGCAGGACGGCTTGTCGGGTCTGCACCTGGCGGCCACCGAGCATTACGACCTGATCGTGCTCGACATCATGCTGCCCGGCATCGACGGCTACACCCTGTGCAAGCGCCTGCGCGAAGATGCCCGGCGTGATACTCCGGTGATCATGCTGACCGCCCGTGACCAATTGGATGACCGGCTGCAGGGCTTCAAGTCCGGCGCCGACGACTACCTGATCAAACCCTTTGCCCTGTCTGAACTGGCCGCGCGCATCGAAGCAGTGATGCGCCGCACCCAGGGCGGGGGGCGGCGTGCCTTGCAGGTCGGCGACCTCAGTTATGACCTGGACACGCTCGAAGTTACCCGCGAAGGGCGCCTGCTGAAACTCAACCCGGTCGGCCTCAAGCTGCTGGCGGTGCTGATGCAGAAGAGCCCCCATGTGCTGCGCCGCGAAATTCTCGAAGAAGCCTTGTGGGGCGATGATTGCCCGGACAGCGACAGCCTGCGCAGTCATGTCCACCAGTTGCGCCAGGTGATCGACAAACCCTTTGCCAAGCCGTTGCTGCAGACCGTGCATGGTGTCGGTTATCGCTTGGCCGAGGGACGTGATGGAGTTTAGACAGAGCCTTGCCCAGCGGATCATCATCGCCTTTGCGCTGATGAGTGCGCTGGTGGCGGGGGCATTTGCCATGGGCATCGTGGCCACCGTGCACCTGGTCGAAGAAAAACTGATTTCCGCCGGCCTCGGAGGCGATCTGCAGCGTTTGCTGTTGATGGACAACATGTCTGAGTGGAGCCACCGGCCGGAGCCCGACCAGTTGTTCTATTTCAGTGGCGGCCCGGGTGACTTCGAATTACCCAAGGACTTGCGGCACTTGGATGCGGGTTTCCACGAGGTGTTTCGCGAGCAACTGTCGTACCACGCGATGGTGGAAATCGTCGACGGTCGGCATTACGTGCTGCTGCAGGACCAGAGCGATTTCGAGGAGCGCGAGCGCGTGCTGTTTGCCGTGGTGCTGGTCGGCTTCGTGTTGAGCCTGGCGTTGGCGGTGTTCCTCGGCTGGGTCCTGGCGCGCAAGGTGATGGCGCCGGTGGTGCGCCTGGCCCGTCAGGTCCGGCACCGCGATCAACTGCTTGGCCTGGCCCCACCCCTGGCCCCGGACTATGCCGCCGATGAAGTCGGCGAGTTGGCAGTGGCCTTCGATGCGACCCTGGGCCGGCTGCGCCAGGCACTGAACCGCGAACGGCTGTTTACCAGCGATGTCAGTCATGAGTTGCGCACACCGTTGATGGTCCTCGCCAGTTCCTGCGAACTGCTGCTGGAAAACCCCGGTATCGACCAGCGCGGTCGCGCCCAGGTCGAGCGCATTGCACGCGCCTGCGAGGAGATGCGCGAGCTGGTCCAGACCTTCCTGATGCTCGCCCGCGCCCAGCATGAAGCGGCTGGCATGTCGCCGCAGATGACCTTGCAGCAAGTGGCCGAGGATCTGCTCGGCCTGTGGCGCGAGCCGATTGAGGCCAAGGGCCTGCAATTGATCCATGAGCCCGGCCAGCCGCTGCCGATGCGCTACAACGCGACCTTGTTGCACGCGGTCATGGGCAACCTGTTACGCAACGCCGTGCACTACACCGACAGCGGGTTCATCCGCTTGACCCTGTTGCCCAACGGATTTCTGGTGGAGGACAGCGGGGTGGGCATTCCCGAGGAAAAACGCGAGGCGATGTTCGAACCCTTTGTCCGAGGCACGGAAAATCGTGGCGAAGGCCTGGGGCTGGGCCTGTCGCTGGTACAGCGAATTTGTGAAAACCAGGGCTGGAGCGTCAGCCTCACTACCCGTGAGCCGAGCGGTTGCCGGTTTCAGGTCGAACTGTGCCGGATGAGCGACTGAGGCCCTGCGGCGGCGGGGTCTGTAGGCTTTTTCTTACGTTGGCGTGGGTGCATACTGAAATTGAAGGTGTAAAATTCTGTAATACTTAAGGGCTTTTCCTAACGAAATTTTCACAACTGGATGACCTGAAACTCACACCCTGATCCCTAAGGTGGCTGTCATCAGTTCTGGAGACATGATGATGGACGACCCGATCAAACTCGAATTTTCCGAGAAGTACGACGACGAACACGCCCAGCGTTATCTGCGCAAGCACAAGGACGGTCTTGGCCGTCAACTGTCGCACAAGCGTGATTTGCAACTGGCGCGCACCGCACTCAAGCGTGTCGGTGAGCCGGGCCTGGTCCTTGACCTGCCCTGCGGTGCCGGTCGTTTCTGGCCGATGCTGGCGGAAAAATCCAATCGGGTGATCATTGGTGCCGACAACTCTGCCTCGATGGTCAAGATCGCCACCCAGGCCCAACCGGCCAATGTGGTGGAACGGGTACGACCTTTGCAGACCTCTGCATTCGACATCGCACTGCCCGACAATTCCGTAGACAGCATTTTCTGCATGCGTTTGCTTCACCACATCGGCGAGGCCGAGCATCGCCTGGCTATCTTGCGCGAATTCCAGCGGGTCACCCGTGACAGCGTCATCCTGTCGTTGTGGGTCGACGGCAATTTCAAGGCCTGGAAACGTAAGCGTGCTGAAAAAGAACGTGCGCAGGAGGGTTACCAGAACCGCTTTGTGTTACCGGCCGCTACGGTAGAAGCCGAATTTGAGCAAGCCGGTTTCCGTGTTCAGGAACATTTGGACTTCATTCCGCTCTACGCCATGTGGCGCGTTTATATTTTGCGAAAGAGGTAACAGCATGGCAGTTCAACAGGTTTCGGATGCGCAGGACGCGCCTGAAGATCGCTTTGATTACTTCTGGAGCCAGCGTGGCGAATGGGTAGAAGAACCCAACGTCCGGCGTGGCGGGGAAAGTGGCGTCCAACGTATCCATGCACCTAATGGCCAACTGCTGTATGCCAAGCGCCAGACCGGGCATATCTACCGTAGCTGGTTGCACCCTTTCGGGCGCCCAACTGTGCTGCGCGAGCTGGATGCGCTGACGGGGCTGCACAAACTCAACGTGCGGGTACCGCAGATCGTCTTCTGTGGTGCGCAGCGCGATCCGGTGCATCAGTGGCGAGCGCTGCTGGTGACTCAGTCACTGGACGGCTTTGTCGAGATCGAAGACTGGTACGCCAGCGGCGGTCGCGAGCGTCACGGCGAGGCTTTCCATGAGCAGGTCCTGCAGGACCTTGCGCAGAACCTGGCGCGCATGCACAAGGGGCGTTGGCAACACAGCTGCTTGTACATCAAGCACATTTTTGTCCGGGTGACCGGTGAGGGGGCAACGGCCAAGGCCGAGATCGCACTGCTGGATCTGGAGAAGTGCCGACAGCGTCTGTTGAGCACCCAGGCGGCGGCTCACGACATGAAGCAGTTGCGTCGCCACTCGTCGTGGAACGCGGCAGATTGGGACAAACTCGTCTATTTTTATAAGACGGCGTTTGGCAGCGCTATCAAAGGTTTATAGCGATGAAACTAGAAATTGCTCGAGGTTTGTTTCTAATAGGAGCCTTGGCAGTTGCTTCATTGGCGGTGGCGGCTTGGGAGCAGCCCCGCACGCAGGTCCTCAGTGCTGCGCATGGTGACGCGCATTGCCCATTGCCACGGGTGGCGAAAGCCACCGCGGCAGTCCATCCCGACAATGATCTGCTGTTGTTCATGTTCGGCATGGCCCAGGGAATGAGACCGCAAAGTTGAAAACGATGAAGCCCAAATAAAAGGCCTCGCAATTGCGAGGCCTTTTTTATGCGTGTCTGATTCCCGATCACGTGGGTTCGGGTGCCTTGTCCGGTTTGGCCAGCAGGGTGTAGACGCAGGGCAGCACGAACAGGGTGAACAGGGTGCCGATGGACATCCCGGTGGCAATCACCATACCGATATCAAACCGGCTGACGGCCCCTGCACCTGTGGCAATGATCAACGGCAGCATGCCGAACACCATGGCCGCGGTGGTCATCAGTACCGGACGCAGGCGGATGGCGGCGGCTTCCTCGACCGCCTCGCGTGGTGACAGGCCCTTGTCCTTGCGCAACTGGTTGGCAAATTCGACGATCAGGATCCCGTGCTTGCTGATCAGCCCGATCAGGGTCACCAGCCCCACCTGGGTATAGATGTTCATGCTCGACCAGCCCAGGAACAGCGGGATCAACGCGCCGCAGATCGACAGCGGCACGGTCACCAGGATCACTAGCGGATCGCGGAAGCTCTCGAACTGCGCAGCCAGCACCAGGAAAATGATCGCCAGCGCCAGGGCAAAGGTCACCCACAACGCACTGCCTTCCTGCACGAACTGGCGGGAGGCGCCGGCGTAATCGAACGCATAGCCCGGCGGCGCTTCTTCCAGGGCGATCTGGTGCACGGTTTCAATCGCCTCGCCCATGCTGACCACCGGGAAGCCCGAGAGGATCGCCGAGTTCAGTTGCTGGAACTGGTTCAGTTGCCGCGGACGGGCCCGGTCCTTGACCGTGATCAGGGTCGACAGGGCAAGCAGTTCGCCCTGGGCATTCTTCACGTAATAGTTGTTCAGCCAGTCCGGGTTATCGCGATAGGCCCGCTCCACTTGGGCGATCACCTTGTAGCTGCGACCTTCGATGGTGAACCGGTTGATTTCAGCCTCGGCCAGCAAGGTCGCCAAGGTCGTGCCCAGGTCGAGCATGGACACGCCCATCTGTGCGGCCTTGGCGCGGTCGATGTCGACCACCACTTCCGGCTTGTCGAAGGCCAGATCGATATCGACGAAGGCGAACTTGCCGGACTCCAGCGCGCGTTTTTTCACCCGGTCGACCACCGCCAGCAGCGACTCGTAGTCATTGGCGGTGTTGATCACGAACTGGAAGGGCAAGCCTTCCCCGGTGCCGGGCAGCGACGGCAGGTTAAAACCGAAGATCTGCAGCCCGGGGATGCGTGACAGCTTGCTCTGGACCTCCGGCAGGATCTCCATCTGGGTCCGGCTGCGCTCGTTCCATGGCTTGAGCAGGAAGCCGCCGATCCCCGATTGCACGCCGTTGAAGCCGTTGATCTGGAAGGAGGAGTAGTACTCGGGGAACTCTTTGAAAATGGTGATGAATTCGTCGGTATAGGAATTCAGGTACTCGAGGTTGGTCGGCTGCGGGGCATTGGCCATCATGAAAATGATGCCCTGGTCTTCGTCCGGCGCCAGTTCCGACTTGCTGAACTTGAGCAACACCGGAATCAGGCACAGCACGATCACCGCGAACACCAGCACCACCGGCCGGGTGTTGAGGGTGCCGTGCAACATGCTCTGGTAACGCCGCTTGAGCCTGTCGAACAACTGGTCGAGGCGGTGGGCCAGTCCGGACGGGTTCGGGTCGTGGCGCAGGAGCAGGGCGCACATCATGGGCGACAGGGTCAGGGCGACGATGCCGGAGATCACCACGGCGCCCGCCAGGGTCAGGGCGAACTCCTTGAACAGCGCCCCGGTCAGCCCCGTCAGGAAACCGATCGGCGCATACACGGCGGCCAGGGTGATGGTCATCGAGACCACCGGCATGGCGATTTCCCGCGCGCCTTCGAGCGCAGCGTCCAGCGGGGTCTTGCCTTCCTCGATATGGCGATGGATGTTCTCCACCACGACGATGGCGTCATCCACCACCAGGCCGATGGCCAGCACCATGGCCAGCAGGGTCAGCAGGTTGATCGAGTAGCCCATCAGTTGCATGAAGAACATCACGCCGATCATCGACAGCGGAATGGTCACCACCGGGATCACCACCGAACGCAAGGCACCGAGGAACAGGAACACCACGACAATCACGATCAGCACGGCTTCGAACAGGGTTTTCACCACCTCGTCGATCGAAGCCTGGATAAACAGCGTGGCGTCGTAGGCGATTTCCGCCTTGAGGTTGGGCGGTAGCTGGGACTCCAGCTCCGGCATCAGCTTGCGCACCTCCTTGATCACGTCCAGCGGGTTGGCCCCGGGTGTTGGCTTGATCCCGATGTACACCGAGGGCGTGCCGCCGAACGAACTGATGGTGTCGTAGTTCTCCGCGCCCATTTCCACACGGGCCACGTCGCTGAGCAGCACCCGGCTGTCGCCATCGACTTTCAGCGGGATCTGGCCGAAGGCTTCGGCGGTTTTCAGTTCGGTGTTGGCGTTGACGCTGGTGACCACGTACTCGCCCTTGACCTCACCGGCGGCCGACAGAAAGTTGTACTGGCGCACCGCGCTGGTCACGTCGCTGGCGCTCAAGCCAAAACCGGCAAGCTTGACCGGGTCCAGCCACAGGCGCATGGCAAAGACCTGGTTGCCGAGGATCTCGGCTTCAGCCATGCCGGGCAGGGTCGCGAGCTTGGGCTGGATCACGCGCGACAGGTAGTCGGTGATCTGCGGGTTATTCAACTCCTTGCTGAAGAAGCTGATGTACATCAGCACCGAGGCGTCCGCCGCCTCCTTGCTCAGCACCGGGTCTTCGGCGTCTTGCGGCAGCTTGTTCTTGACCTCGTTGGCCTTGGCCAGCAACTCGGTGAACAACCGGTCGCTGTTGGAACCGATGCGCGCGTAGATCGAGATCACCGAGAAGTTCTGGCGGCTGACCGAGGTCATGTAGTCGATGCCTTCGGCACTCGCCAGGCTCTGTTGCAGGGGCTGGGTGATGTAGCCCTGGATGGTCTCGGCGTTGGCCCCGGGGTACGCCGTGGTGACCGTGATCAGCGCGTTCTCCATCTGGGGATACTGGCGCAGCGGCAGCTTGCTCCAGGCCTGGAAGCCCAGCAGCACGATCAACAGGCTGACCACGGTAGCGAGCACCGGGCGACGGATGAACGGGTCGGTAAAAGCCATGGGGATTCCTTGATCAGTCAGCGCGTGGCTGGCTGTTCTGTTCGGCCGGCAGGTTTTTGTCCGGGCTGATGACGATGTGCATGCCGTTTTCGAGTTTGATCTGCCCGGCGCTGATGACCTGCTCGCCGTCCTTCACGCCTTTGTTGATCAGAACCAGGCCATCCCGGCGTTCGCCGGTTTCGATGAACCGCCGTTCGGCGACCAGCACTGGCTGGTCCTCGTGGTCTTTTTCGAGATTGCCCTCGGCGTCCTTTTTCTGCGCGACGACGTACAGCGAGTTGCCATACAGGGTGTAGGTCACTGCACTTTCCGGGACCACGATTTTTGCCTCCGGGTCCGGCATCAGCACCTGCAGGCTGGCGAACATGCCCGGCAGCAATTTGCCATCGGGGTTGGCCAGGGTGGCGCGCACCAGCACGTTACGGGTGCTGTTCTCGACCTTGGGGTTGATGGCGCTGATGGTGCCGGGGAAGGTCTGTCCGGTGTAGGCGGAGACGCCAACGTTGACTGGCTGGCCCTTGGCGATCTTCGGCAGCACCTGTTCCGGTACGTAGAAGTCCACATACAAGCTGCTGAGGTCTTGCAGGGTGGCGATCACCGTGCCGCTGGCGAGATAGTCGCCGACGTCGACCTGGCGAATGCCGATGGTGCCGCTGAACGGCGCGACAATGTGCTTTTTCGCCAGCGAGGCCTTGAGTTGATTGACCGTGGCCTTGTTCTTGGCCAGTTGCGCGCTGAGGCGGTCGAACTCACCCTTGGAAATAGCGCTGCTGCCCACCAGTTGGCTGCCGCGGCCGTAGTCCAGTTGCGCCAGGCCGAGGTCGGCCTTGGCGGTCTCCAGCAGGGCGCTTTCGACGGCGCTGTCGAGCTGGATGAGCGGCTGCCCGACCTTGACCTGTTGCCCGGATTGGAACTGCACGTCAGTAACGGTACCGGCGACCTCCAGGCTCAGGTCGACCCCCTGCAGCGCCTTGAGGGTGCCCACGGTGGGCAGGCGAACCTGCCACGGACGTTCGCTGGCGCTGGCCACGGCGACGCTCTCCGGCGGCTTTGGCGCAGCGAAGGTCTGGATCATCTGATAGATGGAGAAGGCCTTGTAGCCCCCCAGCATCAGCACGATCAACAGCACAACCCCCAACATGATCAGCATGCGGCGACGCAGCATATTCCACTTCCTTGGAAAAAAATCAGGCGAGACAGGCGGCACATTACTCCCTGTGTGCCTGTGATTCCATATGTGTCGGGTCAGCCCTGACCGCTGTAGGCATCAGACCAAATGCAAATGGTTGTCCCAGAGCCCTGCCGGCAATTCCAGGGGCTGGGCCATCAGCGGTGCCTTGCGGCAATCATAAAAACGGCAACGACCCTGGCCCGAGGTCACGACAAAACCATCGGCTACCGCGCCGACCCCGGCGCAATCGGGCAGCGGGGCATCAAGCTGCACTTCGCCGCTGTCCAGGTCCCAGATGAAAAACCGGTTGCCCCGTGGCGCGGTCAACGCCACCAGGCGCAGTTCACTGTGGACCGCGACACTGGCGGTGTAGTGCCCCATGGCTTGCAACTGGTGCTCATCGACCGGGAAGGCGACGAAGGGCTGGCCGGGACGCTTGATGGCCAGCAGTTCGGACGACTCGTGGGCGGCGCCCATGAATTGCTGGCCAGTGACGATGGTGCCATCGCTGGCGATGCCCATATGCCGCACGCTGTTCATCTGCTGGGCCAGGGTTTCCTTGCTCAACAGGGTGCCGTCGCGCTGCATCAGCACCAGGCTGGGTGCCATGGCGTCGAGGTTCATTTCGACCCGGCTTTCGGCCTCGGTGCGAATCCCGCCGTTGGCCACCACCAGCGTTTCACCGTCGGGCATCCAGGAGACCTGGTGCGGGCCGATGCCGTGGGTGGAAATCTCGCCGCTGTGCACCAGGCGCTCGCCCTCGAAACGGTACACCCCGAGCAGGCCGCGGCCCGGGTCGGTGGTGTCGTTTTCGGTGGCGTACAGCCATTCGCCATCCTTGTGGATTACCGCGTGGCCGTAGAAGTGCCGGTTCGCTTGCGAAACCACGGTTTGCAGCAACCTGCCGTCGCGCAGGTCCACCAGGTAGCTTTCGGTCCCTGGTCGCCGGGCGACGAACAGGGCGATCGGCAACTCGGGGTGATTGATGATGTCGTGGCAGCGCTGGCCGACTTCGGTGGCGAACACTCGAGTGCCGTCCAGCCGATAGCCGACGGCGTAGTGCTTGCCGTCACTGTCATCGCGGGCTGAAAGCAGCAAAGGGCCGTGATCCTTTTGCTTGAACAGCTTCCAGCCGCCCAGCGTCACCGCGCCCAGCAACAAACTGCCGAAAGTCAGAGCCTGGCGTCGCAGCATGGAGCTAACCCTCATCAGTCACCGTCGTTGGCGTTGAAGCCCAGTTGGATGCCCAGCGCCTTGGCCAGTTCGCCTTCGTGCAGGCGATGGACGACGTTGAGGCTGTCGTAGAGATCGTTGAGTTGCTGGCGGCCGGCATCGTCACCGAGCATTTCGGTCAGCGAGCTCTGGTTGCTGTCGAACAGCTTCAGCGACGCGGCATAGGCGGCGTCGATCTTGTCTGCCAACGGCTTTTGCTCGGCGGGCAGCAGGCCACGCAGCCCTTTGTTGTCGACACCAACCCAAACGGTTTGTGCGGCGCTGAGGCTGGCCCGCAGGCTAGGCAGCGACGACTGGCTACGCCAGGCATCAGCCTGGAACGGTTGGGGAATGCCCTTGGTCTGGCGGCCCATTGGCGTGCCGAGTTTTTTCTTCAGGGTATCCAGCGCAGTCACTTGGGCGCGCAGCAGGTCGGCGATGGCTTCGTGGGAGTCCGCGTACCGCTGGTTGGGGAACTTGGTCATCTGCGCCAGCATGCCGTCGGTGCTGTTCCAGCTGGCGAGGATTTCTTCGGCCAGCAGTTTCTGCCGTTCGCCAATGGCGGTCAGCAGCGGGCAGTAGCGGGCTTTCTGCGCGGCGTCGGCAACGTTGCTCTTGGCGTCGAACAGAATGTACTCGTAGGCCGACAAGCCCTGGACCACCACGCTGGATTTAGCCAGTGCCGCGGCATCGATCTGCGGCTGGGCGCTAAGCAATTGCTCGACCTGGCGTCCGACCAGGTTCTTCTTGTCCGGCCAGAACTGGATCTGCCAGGAGCGGTTGCCCTCGGCCAGCGGACCGACCAGCAACGGCTGCAGTTCGGCCCAGGCTTTTTGTGCGTGGAGGAAGTCGGCGCGGGCGGTGGCCAGGTCTGACTTGCCTTCGCAGTAGGACAGGGCGCTGACCGCCAATTGGCGATCGGCGTCGACCCAACGGCTGTAGGTCGGCAGGATCACTTGCTTGGCGATGGCCGCCGAGGTAACCGCTTGTGGGTCCTGGGGCGCGCAGGCACCGAGGGCGAGGGCGGCAAGGCTGGTGAACAACAACTTGGGACGAAACATGTCGGGCTCCCTATGTGTATGGGGCAAAGCAAATGGGATAGGCGTTCAAAGCGAATTCAAAAAGGCCAGCAGCGACGCGCGCTGCTCGGCACTGAAAGCTAAAACCTGTTGCTGCGCCGCTGAAGCTTCCCCACCGTGCCAGAGCACGGCTTCGAGCAGGTTGCGGGCGCGGCCGTCATGCAGGAACTGGGTGTGGCCGCTGACCGTCTGCGTCAGGCCAATGCCCCACAGCGGCGGGGTGCGCCAGTCGCGACCGGAGGCCTGGAACTCGGTACGGTTATCCGCCAGGCCTTCACCCATGTCATGCAGCAGCAGATCGCTGTAGGGGCGAATCACTTGATTGGCCAACTCGGGTTCGGCGGCAGTGGCGGCGGTGGTGAATTTGGGGGTGTGGCACGACTGGCAGCCGGCCTGGAAAAACAGGTTCTTGCCGGCCAGCACCTGGGCGTCGTTGACGTCGCGGCGGGCCGGTACGCCGAGGTTGCGGCTGTAGAACAGCACCAGGCGCAGGATGTTGTCGCTGACTTCCGGCTCGCCATCGGGGCCATTGCCGTTGGGCGCGTGCAAGCAGTCGGTCTGGGTTGCGGTGCAGTCATCGAAAGGCCTGAGGCTGGTGGTCAGGCCCATATCACCAGAAAACGCGTGAACATTTTGTTGATTGAGGTTCGGTTGCCCGGCTTTCCAGCCAAAACGCCCCAGCACGGTTTTTTGCTGCGCGTCGTCCCAGACCAGGTTCGGCCGGCCCTTGATGCCGTCACGGTTGTTGTCCTGCGGGTCGGCGTTGGCCAGGATCGCCGCATCGGGGATGGCTTCCAGCAGGCCGAGGCCGATCATCGGCGGGGCCACCCGCGCGGAAAACCGTGTGTCCGGGTGCATCGGGCCATAGCCCAGTTGGCTGATCTGCAGGCTGGGCTTGCGCAGTTCGACGGTGCTGCCGTCCTTGAATTGCACAACCACCGGGGTGTATTCGACCCGGACCTTGCCCTCCGGTGTGACACCGGGGACCGCCATGTCCTGGAACTGCCCACCGTAGACCGGCTCGGGGACTACTCCGACCTGCTCGATCAGCTTGGCGTAGGCCGGCGCATCGGGAATCGACAGGCGCACCAGCATCGAGACCGAGTTCTCGGCATCCGGCGCCGGAGGGTGGCCACGACCGTCCTTGATGTGGCAATTCTGGCAGCCGTTGGTATTGAACAGCGGGCCCAGGCCGTCACGGGCGGTGGTCGTCGAGGGGGCGGTGACCCACGGGCTGCGGAAAAAACTGTTGCCGACACTGAAATCCAGCCGCCTTGTCGGCGAGAGATTGGCCGACGGCAGGGAAAACGCGTTCTGGTCGCTCTTGCGCACGGTTGCCGCGCCCCCGGAGCGGGCTTCACCGGGTTCTGCCTCGGTAAACCGCGGGGCGTCATCGCAGGCACTCAGGCCCAGGGCCAGTAGCAGTGCAGACAAGCGAAGAGGCAGCGAGGGCATCGGTTATCCAGAAAGGCGAGCAAAACAGGGCGCAAAGTCTAACAGGGCAGGGGAATTTGAATAAGAGGAATTATCGTTTGGTTGCTTGGGGGAGTGCCCGACCTCGTCGGACAACGCCGTACATATGCACCCCCCAAGGGATTTATCGAAGGGGCAGGATGCAGAACACTCCGTCACCGTAGAGTTTCCCCATGCTGAATGAATACGTACCGCCTTCCCTCCTCAACGAGCAGTTGAACTCCCGAGACAGCGCTGGGCAGTCCAGTTTGCGCCAGCAACTATCGGATCTGGACGTCCAGGTCACTGAGCGCTTTCAGACACAGCCGGTTTTCCATGGGTTCGTGCAGCACCACTTCGATCAGGACTTTGCCGAACTGGCGTCCCCTCTGGATCTTCGGCACAGCTATGTCCAGTCCCGAGAAAAAACGCCCACGACATCCTCGGCTACTGATGACGCGCAGCCGCTGTCACTGATGCCCAGTCTGATGGATGCTGCCGTGCAGCGCATCGTCAGTGGTGAGGCGGCGAGTTATGCCAGTCGGCAGACTGATTTCTACCATGTGCCCAAGGCCGGTGGCGCCACTGAACGCTTTTCGGCGCTCAAGGCCCAGGCATTCGATGGGTTTCTCGATCGATTGGCCGACGGGTTGCTGGTGCAATACCCCTTGTATCTGCAGCGCTACTGGGACACGCCTTTGAGCCCCACAGACAACCGAACCCACAAACAGTGGCTGGAGGAGGTCAGGCTCACGCATCTGAAAACCGAGTTTGAGCTGCTCAGGTGCGATGAGCTCCTCAGCCCCAACGCGCAAACGCTGTTCGACAAACTGCTGCGTTATCCGGATGCCGCGGCCCGCCAGGCGCTGCCGGGCTATCGTCCGTGTGTCTATGGTTTGGCACTCAAACAGGGCGAGGCACCTGCGATCCAGATGCAGGGCGCCTTTATCCTCACTTCGCGTAACCCGCAGGACTCGCAGACCGGTTGGGAGATCGATGCCCGCGCGCCTGCGGTTCGACCCATCGAACCGACTGCAAATGTCGGGTGGGTTCTGTTGTTCTCCCAAATGCAGGGCTTTGAAGAGTTCGACTCGCTGGCCAGCCTTGATCGTGAGTTGCACCGTCGCCTGGGGCACGGCGTCGAGTTCGCCAGCTTGCTGGAGATGATTGCCGACAACGATCACGAGCGCGTACTGGCCCTGCATCGTGTTGCGCCGGTTGGCGACCAGATGCTTTATCTGGAGCGACTGGACTCGCCTTTCACATTCGGTATCGAGTCACAGTGCCGGTTGATCCAGCAAAATGTTGCCTCGACCATCGCCCGCTACCAGGCGATGGGTATCCACGCCGAGATGGCCAACTTGCCTCGTGCGCTGGACCGAGTGACCGATTTGCGGCGCGCGTTCACGATCGATGCGGTACTGCAGGCCAGGAACAAAAAGCGTACGCAGGCACGACTGCGGGCTTTTCTCGCGGGAGCCTCGGTCGTCGACAAAGAGGTCTGGGCATCGGCGTTCACCCTCTATGGCCAGACGCTGGCCAATTTGTCGGACAGCGAAGGGCTGCCTTCCTTCAGTCAGTTCAGCGACCGGCGCTCGCTGTTGGCGTACAGCAATCGACAACTGCGCGTGGCGCTTGAGTCTGAACACGGATTGACGGTGAACCCGGATGACATCCTCGTCACCACTCGGGAGCCCGATGTGCCGCCAGTGACGTATGCGCCGGGTGCGCCTGCGTCCACCATTCGCGAGCCTGGGGGGGCGCAACGCAGATACCGTTCGCGGACCCTGACAGAGCTGGCCCTGGAGAATGTCGGGGGCCTGGACTTCAATTTCAGCAATTACTCTACGCTGACCGTGAAAGCCTCGAGCGGTGCGACGCCCAGCCGCATTACGCCGTCACCGAATATCAATCCCGCCGCGGGATTGCCCACCTATGACGGTTTGACGGTCGAACAAGTCAAAGACTTGGTGCGCAACCTGAATGTCGGCCAATCCTATCAAGATTTTTTGCAAGCCAACCTGATCACTTCCACGCAGGCTGCACTGCACAAACAGACTTTTGCCCAGCTCATGGCCCAGCAACTGCGCCTGGATGCCATCGAAGCCAAGATCAACGGTGATTTTTTACCGGATCGACTGGCGCGTGGATTCAATTGGGTGACCGTGGTGCTGGATCACCCTGTCGACAACGATCAGCGTGCTCCGGTCGAAGACCACCGGATTATCGTGCAGCACTTGAAGCTGCGTGGTCAGTTGGTTCGCGGCGTGTTGCTGTTTTGCACGTCGACCGCCGGCAGCGGCACCATTGTCGTGTATACGCCCCAGGCACCAGACGGGCGGGTGTTTCGGGAGTACCCCCGGGAGCACCTGATGAGAGACTTCATTCATAACAGCCAGTGGCGCGAATACCTGGTCGGGCGAGTGGAGTTGGCGTTCCAGCCCCAGGTCCGGGCTTCAGTGCAAGGGCGGGGGGATGTCTCCACGGTCAGCCTTGCGCGGATCGCGGATAACTTCTTCGAGGTGGGGTATGAAATTGAAGTCAGTTTCGCGATCAATGACGCGGCAGCCCAGACCACCACCACCGGGCAAACTGATATCGAGACCGGTCTGACGGTTGCTGGTATCGCGCTTGATGTGGTGACCATGGTTTTGCCGATCCGCGTAACACTGCCTATCGGCCTGGCCAGGAGTCTGTTTTCGCTTTTTAACGCCGTTGATGCGGCGAAAATCGCAGATCGGGAAGGTGTCGCCCATCACGTTGTCCGGGCATTGGGAGAGTTCGCCGGCGCTCTGGTGGATGGCGCAGTCGGGAAGGGGCTTGCAGGTGCCACACCCAAAGCGGTCCCAAGGCTGGCTTCAGGGGCGCGAAGATTGAATCCGCAAATGGCCCTGGGTAAAAAACCGCAGGCCCTCAGCCCGCTCCCCGGATGGGAGGGAAAAGGCATTTATTACAAGCTCTCGCCAGTCGATGGAGTCAAGCAGTACTTCCTCAATGACGGCCAACATTGGTACTCGATCCTGGATGAGGGATTTGAGCAAGCATGGCGTGTCAGGGATGCCCGCAAGCCGGTTCAGTACCACTATTCTCCGATCCGCCGGGATCGGGCTGGACAGTGGGAAATCGGCACGCACCCGGATGCGCCCGCCTTGGGAGGTTTTTCACCGGAGCGCGCACTCAGGGACCTTTATCCATTTCTTGACGAGTTCCAGGCCCGGCGTGTGTTTGAGTCCTTCGCGTTTCCTCCAGGGCGCGAAATCGAGTTCAGATTGAGCCTGGTTCATTACTTACGCACAGGGGGGGCGTTAGGCATTTTCGACACCTACCTGATCGTGAGCCCCGCGCGATTCCAGATGCGCCTCAGAGGTCTGGATTGGGCGAATGCATGGAGTGGCGGTGGTATTGTTGATCCGGCTGCTCGACCCATCGCCGTCGAGCCAGTCCCAGGCCCAAGTCGTCCACGTCCGGTAGAACCGATTCCTGGGCCAAACCAACCGGTGGTCGTGCCGTCACGCCCAGCCAGGCCTGCCAGCGAGCAGTTTGTCGATTGGGGGCAAACCCTGGATCCGGCTCATGTTCAGTTACAAGACCCGCAGATGGGCATCTATCGGCGTATCGGTGGCGATCCGCAATGGATCGGGCGTGACTACGTCAAGATTGATGAGCGCTATTTCCCTGTTCTACCTTCAGGCGCCGCGATCAATACCGGTGTCGTGCTGATGCATGATCCACAGATGCCCACCAACAGCTTTGTGGCGTTCGAGCGGATGCTCAGTACTGATCTCTACAGGCAGCCAAGATTGGCGACGTTCGAGCAATCACTGTCTCGATGGATGCATTCAATTGAGTTGCCTTTCATCAAATCACTGGTCGCTTATGTGGCGGACGCGTTCCCGACATTCACGTCAATCTCTCAGACGCAGGTTGCCAACATTCTGTTCAACCTGGGCAATCCTACAGGCCTGACGGTCTGGGGGGTTGCCGCCCTCCAGCGCACGCTGCAGGGCTGGCGTTCTTTATCAGCCCAAGCGCTGCCCGTGCTGGGCGCGCCGCTGTCCTTGCTCCCGGTCACTCACAAGACCGCAGGAGCATGGCGCCTGCAAAACTTTCCCGACTTGTACCACCGCCTGAATTTCAGTACGGATGGCGTCCCAGTGCTGATGCATGAGGCGGTGGTCTCGGGGACCGAAAGAGCGCTGAAGACGTTGATGGTCGAGCGGCTGGTGGGCAGCCGTTACGAAATGGTCGCGGGGTTCAACCAGCCGTCCGAACTGCTGTTCAGGCGTGCGGGTAGCGATCAGTTGTTTTGGATGACGTTGCGTAGAGCGTTGGGCGAGGTGGTTGAGGGCCCCCATGATGTGACACTGAGAGTTGACCTGATGGAGCCAGCGACTCGAACCCTGGTCAGCCAGGCGCAAGCCAGCAACCACTTGGTACAGTTGATCGGCGGCATTCATCTGCCGGCGGTGGGTGCCCAGGCGAATATCTTTGTTTTCCGGATCTGATCGGGCTCTACGTCGATCATGGTCGTGCACCTTAAAACGAGAAAAGCCCTGCAAGCGTGAGCCTGCAGGGCTTCTTGATCAGGCTGACCGGCTCATTAGCCCCGCGCGAGGCGGGGCATTTTCATGACGGGACTTGGCCTGGGTTGATCAGAACTCGTGATCAGCGTTATCCGGGTTCAGGTCGCTGATACCCAGTTTGCCAGCAGCCTGCTCGATCGAGCCGGTCTGCTTGACCAGGGCGGCGATGGCGTCGCGCACGATCTGGTTGCCTGCGGTGTTGCCAGCGGCGATCAACTGGTCGTAGTGCTCACCCTTGTTGGCGTGATCGACCATGACCTGCAGCTTGGCTTCGGTCGCAGCCAGGTCCGCCTTGAGGGCGGTATCGGCAGCCGGGTCGGCCTTGGCCACCAGCGACGACAGGCTGGCGCCGGTCATCTTGGTGCCGTCGGTACGGGTGTATTCGCCCAGGTACACGTTACGCACGCCCTTGGCGTCGTAGAAGTGCGAGTTGTGGGTGTTGTCGCTGAAGCAGTCCTGCTCGTCTTCAGGCGAGTTGGCTTCCAGGGACACTTTCATCCGCTCGCCGGCCAGTTCGCCCAGCGAGAGGCTGCCCATGCCGAACAGCATTTTGCGCAGGCCGGTCTCGCCTGGCTCGGCTTCCAGGGTGGCGCGGTAGTTGTCGGCCACGTTCGGCTTCCAGTTACCGACCATTTCTTCCAGGTCGCTGACCAGCAGTTGGGTCACGGCCTTGAGGTAGGCGCGACGGCGATCGTTGTGGCCGCCGGTAGCGCCGGTGCCTTCCAGGTAGTCCGAGGCTGGACGGTTGCCAGCGCCTGGGCCGGTGCCGTTCAGGTCCTGGCCCCAGAGCAGGAATTCGATGGCGTGGTAGCCAGTGGCGACGTTCGCCTCGGAACCGCCGAGCTCGTTCAGGCTGGCGAGTTTTTCCGCGGTGATGTCTTTCACGTCAACTTTGTCTTCACCCACCTGGACTTCGGTGTTGGCGATGATGTTGGCGCTGGCACCCGGGTTACCCAGGGCGTGCTCGTAGCTCTTGTCGACGTAGTCGATCAGGCCTTCGTCCAGGGGCCAGGCGTTAACCTGACCTTCCCAGTCGTCGATGATGGTGTTGCCGAAGCGGAACACTTCGCTCTGCAGGTAAGGCACACGAGCGGCAACCCAGGCAGCCTTGGCGGCTTTCAGTGTTTCGTCGTTCGGCTTGGCGAGGAAGGCGTCGATCGCGGTTTGCAGGGTTTTCGCGGTGGATTCGGCATCGCTGTAGACGGCGAAGACGATATCGGCGTAATGCGCGACTACGGCCTTGGCAGCGGCTTCGTCGACTTTGCCTGTGGCAGCCGGAGCAGCAGGTGCTGCGGTGCTGGCGGCTGGAGTAGGCGCTTGAGGAGCAGCAGCCTTGTCTTTACCTTCGCCGCAACCGGCGAGGGAAATAGCGATGGCCAGCAAACTGGCGGTAGCCAGAGGCATACGAATCATGGCGAACATCCTGCTTCGGTAGATGAGGGACAAGCGCGGTGGACGCGCAAAACTGCGACATAATGCAAATCTTTCGCATTATGTGTAAAGGGTTGTACCTGGAAATATTTCTTATTCATCGACGCGGGATCAAGCGCGCCACGCACTTGTGTAGCAGCGGCCTCGCGGGCTCGACCGCTGCTACACGCTGCTACAGCGGGCTCAAGACGTTGCTGCGTTGCGCCTGTTTCAGGTACGCACTCAATTCCCGGGCCGGCAGCGGCTTGCTGTAGAAGTAACCCTGACCTTCGTGGCAGCCCTCAGAGATGATGTAGGCCTCTTGCTCAGCGGTCTCCACTCCCTCGGCAATCACCTGCATGCCCAGGCTTTTGCCCAACTGGATGATCGCGCGCACGATGGTGGCATCGTCATCGTCGTCCAGCAGGTCCTGGACGAAGCTCTTGTCGATCTTGATCTTGTCCAGCGGCAGGCTTTTCAGGTAGCTGAGGGAGGAGTAGCCGGTGCCGAAGTCGTCGATGGCGATCAAGGCGCCGGAGCGGCGCAGGCTGAGCAGGTGCTGGGCGGCGGTGCTGATGTCTTCCATCAGGCCGGTCTCGGTCACTTCCAGCTCCAGGCTGCGCGGCGGCAGGCGGTACATCTGCAGCAGGTTGTTGACCACCCGTGGCAGCTCGGCGTGGTGCAGTTGCACGGTGGAGAGGTTGACCGCCATGCGCAGGTCGCTGAAGCCCTGGTCGTGCCAGTCGCGCAACTGGCGACAGGCCTGGTCCAGGACCCACTCGCCGATGGCGATGATGCTGCCGTTCTGTTCCGCCAGCGGGATGAACAGGTCCGGCGGTACCAGCCCGTGCTCCGGATGCTGCCAGCGAATCAGCGCCTCGACCCCTACCACCCGGTGATCGCGATAGCTGATCTGCGGTTGATAGACCAGGAACAGCTGTTCGCGACGCAGGGCCTCGCGCAGATCCTTTTCCAGTTCGCGGCGCCGGCGCATTTCGCTGTCGACGCTGGCAATGTAGAACTGGTAGCGGTTGCGCGAGCGGGTCTTGGCCAGGGTCATGGTCTGCTCGGCTTTCTGCAACAGCTTTTCGGTGCTGTCGCCGTCCTCCGGGAACAGGGTGATGCCGATGGTGGCGCGCAGGCGGATCTCCTGATGATCAAGGGCAAACGGCTCTTCCAGGTCATCAAGAATGCTTTGCGCCAGTTCGGCGGCTTCATAGGGTTGCTCGATATCAGCCTGCACCAGGGCGAACTGGTCGCCACCCAGGCGTGCCAGCGCGCCGAGGCGACCGCTGTGGGCGCGCAGGCGGTCGGCCAGGGCCAGCAACAGTTGGTCACCGGTCTGGTAGCTGAATTGCTCGTTGATCCCCTTGAAATCGTCCAGGCCAACGCAGATCACCGCGACCCGGCGTTGCAAGCGCCCGGCATCCACCAGGATCTTGTCCAGTTGCTGCTGCAACTGCTGGCGGTTGGGCAGGCCGGTGAGAAAGTCGTACTGGGCCATGCGCAGCAGGCTGTTTTCCGCTTCATGGCGCAGATGGGTATTGCGTTCGATGGATTCGAGCAACTGATTGGCGGTATTGATCCACAGCCCCAGTTCGTTTTTCTCGTGGCCTTTGAGCTGGGGGATCTTGTGTTCGCTGGGGCGGTCGGGGTTGATGGTGGTCAGGTGCTCGATGATCCGCGACAGCGGCTTGGTCAGCAGCCAGTGATAGACCAGGTACAGCACCAGCCCCATGGCCAATGCCCGCAATACGCCGGAAATGAAGATGATCACCGAGCTGACAATAAATCCCTGGCCATAGGTGGCGGTGTCGAGGGTAATGCTCAGGTCGCCGTAGTACTCACTGTAGGGACCGCGCCCCACCAACTGGGTGGTGAAGGTGCGCTCCTTGCCCAGGATCAGGTCGGTCAGCCAGCGACTATCGGAATGCTGCAGTTCACGGCTTTTTTCCGCCAGCATGGTTTCATTGGGATGGCCGATGGAGGCCATGCGCACGGCGTCATCCTGGAACAGCCCTTCGATCACCTGCATGCCCATTTCCCGATCCAGGCTGTAGACGGCCTGGGTCGATGGGTCGCGAAACATGTCGAGGATGCGTTCGGCGTCGTTGGCCACTGCCTGGCGCGTCTTGTAGGCATCAAAGACGATCTGTGCGCAGCTCAAGACCACACCCACGATCAATGCCGACAACAGCACAACCCGGAGCAACTTCACCGACAAGCTGTTTTTGAGTTCCAGCTTCAAAGGGTAATTCCTTGTTCCGTGCGGGTAACGTCAAGATGCCATGAGTATTGGCAATCCCGTGATGGCAGTCAAAGGGACAATCGAGCCAGGTGGATGTTGTCCGCCGGCCTGGCCGCATAACCTTGGGTAAGCGGTTATTGAAGCCCATTTGTATTGTGTCGGTACGCACCTCCTGCAACTTGAGGGGCAGGGGAGAATATTTGTATTTGCTAGATGGTAGCCGCCTGCGGCGCTGGAGCAAGGGCAGGAGTGTTTTGCGTGGGGACAGGTGCCAGCCACAGGCATAAAAAAACCCGGCAGTGCCGGGTTTCTTCACAGCAAGCGGACTCAAGCGGTGAAGGTTTTGCCTTCGAACTGCTCAGCCACGAACTTCCAGTTGACCAGGTTCCAGAACGCTTCCACATACTTTGGACGCACGTTGCGGTAGTCGATGTAGTAGGCGTGTTCCCAGACGTCGCAGGTCAACAGCGGGGTGTCGCCGTTAGTCAGCGGGTTGCCGGCGCCGATGGTGCTGGCCAGGGCCAGGGAACCGTCAGCCTTTTTCACCAGCCAGCCCCAGCCGGAACCGAAGGTACCGATGGAGGTTTTGCTGAACTCTTCCTTGAACTTGTCGAACGAACCGAAAGCAGCGTTGATGGCTTCAGCCAGCGCGCCGGTTGGTTGACCGCCGGCGTTTGGCGCCAGGCAGTTCCAGTAGAAAGTGTGGTTCCACACTTGAGCGGCGTTGTTGAAAATGCCACCCGAAGAAGACTTGACGATTTCTTCCAGAGTCTTGCCTTCGAACTCGGTGCCTGGCACCAGGTTGTTCAGGTTCACGACGTAGGTGTTGTGGTGCTTGTCGTGGTGAAACTCCAGCGTTTCCTTGGAAATGTGCGGCTGCAGTGCATCGTGTGCGTAAGGCAGTGGCGGCAATTCGAAAGCCATGGTGATTCTCCTAATCAGGTCAGTTGCGGTGAGCGCAAGGCCGATCACGGGCGGCCAGACTAGCGCCGGGGAGTTTGTACTCTTTGCGGCGCAGGTGTCGGATCATAGCACCGGGGGTGCGGCATAACCACGCAACAACTGTGTGGGATAGAGGTTCCAGAGCCTTTTGCGATATTCAACTGGCGACAATTAATTGAAACGCCACCGCGAACATCATCACCGCCACCAGCAAGTCGAGAATCCGCCAGGTGCTGGGGCGAGCCAGCCAGGGAGCGAGCCAGGCCGCGCCGAGGGCCAGGGTGAAGAACCACAGCAACGAAGCACTGGCCGCGCCGACCACATAGGCCCCGGGCTCGGTCTGTTGGGCGCCGAGCGAGCCGATCAGCAACACCGTATCGAGGTAGACGTGGGGGTTGAGCAGGGTCACCGCCAGTGCGCTGAGCAGCACTGCGCGCAACGAGCGCACAGTCTGGTCCTCACCTTGTTGCAGGCTCTGTTTCGAACAGGCCCGGCGCAACGCCAGGCTGCCGTACCAGAGCAGGAACGCCGCGCCGCCCCAGCGCGCGATGGCCAGCAGGGTCGGGTTCTGCGCGAGCACGGTGGCCAGGCCAAACACCCCGGCCGCCACCAGCAGCGCGTCGCAGACCACACACAGTGCGGCCACCGGCAGATGATGTTCACGGCGCAGGCTTTGCGCCAGGACAAAGGCGTTTTGCGTGCCGATCGCCATGATCAGGCCGAACGCCACCAACAGGCCGTTTACATAGCTTTGCCACATGAGCCTTACTCCGCGTTCGCCGCCAGTTGCGTCAGTACGGTCATGGCGCGTTCTGCATCGCCCTGGCCGACAAACAGATGGTCGTGGTAGTAGCCGGCAATCACGTTGCAACTGATACCGGCCTGGCCCAGGGCCGTGGCGAAGGCGGCGGTGAGGCCGACAGCTTCCAGGGCCGAGTGCACGTTGAGGGTGATCCAGGCCGCCACGTAGTCGAAGGCCAGCCCACATTGCAGGGCGCTGGAGCGTTCGAGGATCACCGTCAGGCCTTCCTGTTCACGAAAGCTGCCGATGATTTCGCAGCCAACTGGCAGTTGCCCGTCGGCAATCGTGCAGAACACGTATTCGCCGTCGTTCAGGTGCGGGCTCATGCTGCGCAGCAAGGTGTTGAGTGAGGTTTCGCCAGCCATGTCGCTGATCCTTGGGCAAGAGTGGATGCTGGCTATTCTCCTGTTCCAAGCTGTATAAGAAAAACCAATATTGCTGATCGCTCATTAGGAAAACTGATGTTCGACTATAAATTGTTATCCGCCCTGGCTGCCGTGGTTGAGCAAGCCGGCTTCGAGCGTGCGGCGCAGGTGCTGGGACTCTCGCAGTCGGCGATTTCCCAGCGGATCAAGCTGCTCGAAGCGCGGGTCGGCCAGCCAGTGTTGGTGCGGGCCACGCCACCGGCACCGACCGAGATCGGCCGGCGTCTGCTCAACCATGTCCAGCAGGTGCGCCTGCTTGAGCGCGACCTGCAAAGCCTGGTGCCGGCGCTGGATGAAGCCGGCCTGCCCGAGCGCCTGCGCATCGCCCTCAATGCCGACAGCCTGGCGACTTGGTGGGCGGGGGCGGTGGGGGATTTTTGCGCAGAACAGCATTTGCTGTTGGATCTGGTAGTAGAGGACCAGACCGTCGGCCTCAAGCGCATGCGTGCCGGAGAAGTGGCGGCCTGCCTGTGTGCCAGTGAGCGCCCGGTGGCCGGTGCGCGCAGTGTCTTGCTGGGCGCCATGCGTTATCGGGCCCTGGCCAGTCCGGCCTTTATAAGCCGGCATTTCCCGCACGGGGTGCGAGCCGAGCAATTGGCCCGCACCCCGGCACTGGTGTTTGGTCCTGACGATTTCCTGCAGCATCGCTACTTGGCGTCCCTGGGCGTCGAGGGCGGTTTTGAGCATCATTTGTGTCCGTCTTCCGAAGGTTTCATTCGCCTGACCGAAGCGGGCCTGGGGTGGGGCCTGGTGCCGGAATTGCAGGTGCGCGAGCAACTTGAGCGCGGTGTGCTGGTGGAGTTGTTGGCAGATAAACCGATCGATGTGCCGCTGTACTGGCATCATTGGCGCAATGGTGGCCAACTGCTCGGCTTACTCACCGAGCATCTGGTGCGCTTATCCAGCCAATGGTTGGTGCCGTTGGAGCAGCGGTAAGCGTCAAGCAGCAAGCGATAAGTGAAGAGCTTGCGTACCGTTTTTAACTTGCAGCTTGTGGCTTGAAGCTTGGAACTGCATCTGTAGGAGCAATACATGAAAATTCTGGTCACCGGCGCAAGCGGCTTCATTGGCGGGCGCTTTGCGCGGTTCGCCCTGGAGCAGGGCCTGGACGTGCGGGTCAACGGTCGCCGGGCCGAGAGCGTCGAGCATCTGGTGCGCCGCGGTGCCCAGTTCGTCCAGGGCGACCTGACCGATGGGCAACTGGTGCGCGACCTGTGCGTGGACGTCGATGCCGTGGTGCATTGCGCCGGTGCGGTAGGGGTGTGGGGGCGCTATCAGGATTTCCATCAGGGCAACGTGCTGGTCACCGAAAACGTGGTCGAGGCCTGCCTCAAGCAAAACGTCCGGCGCCTGGTGCACCTGTCCTCGCCGTCGGTCTACTTCGATGGCCGCGACCACCTGGGCCTGACCGAAGAGCAAGTGCCCAAGCGGTTCAAGCATCCCTACGCGGCGACCAAGTACCTGGCCGAGCAGAAGGTCTTCGGCGCCCAGGAGTTCGGGCTCGAAGTGCTGGCCCTGCGCCCGCGCTTTGTCACCGGCGCCGGTGACATGAGCATCTTCCCGCGACTGCTGAAAATGCAGCGCAAGGGGCGCCTGGCGATTGTCGGCAATGGCTTGAACAAGGTCGACTTCACCAGCGTGCAGAACCTCAATGAGGCCATGCTCAGCTGTCTGCTGGCCAGCGGTTCGGCGCTGGGCAAGGTCTATAACATCAGCAATGGTGCCCCCGTGCCGGTGTGGGACGTGGTCAACTATGTGATGCGCCAGATGGAAGTCCCGCAGGTCACGCGGTACCGTTCCTACGGCCTGGCCTACAGCGTTGCGGCGCTGAACGAGGGCTTTTGCAAACTCTGGCCGGGGCGCCCCGAGCCGACCCTGTCGCGCCTGGGAATGCAGGTGATGAACAAAAATTTCACCCTGGACATCAGCCGCGCCCGGCATTATCTGGACTACGACCCGAAAGTCAGCCTGTGGGCGGCGCTGGATGAATTCTGTGGCTGGTGGAAGGCCCAGGACATCGGCGGACACCCCCGGCACTGAACCGAGTGACGGGTTCGGGGTCGATCAATGCGCCGAGTTCAAGGTTTATACTCGGCGTATTTAGCCATTTCTGTGGTTCCAAAAGGTTGACTCATGTCCATGCGTAACGATGCCAACGACGACTTCGATAATGTGCCGAGCCTGCGTGCCGACAGCTTCGATCACGATGACTTCCACGCCGCCGGCCCCACCCGCGAGCGCAGCAGCGTGCAGGCGCGCAGCGTCCCTGCGGTCCAGGTCAAGGGGCCAAGCACCGGCCCGTTGTGGGCGTTGGTGGGCGCGCTGTTCTTTGCGTTCATTGGCCTGGCCTGGTGGAGCTTCCAGCAGATCTCGCTGATGGAGCAGCAGTTGGTGGCCACCCAGGAAAGCTTCGCGCGCATCAGTGAGGAAGCGGCCGGGCGCTTGCAGGACATTTCCGGCAAGGTCGTCGCCAGCCAGACCAACGTCAGCAGCGACAGTGAAGCGCTCAAGTTGCAAATCAAACAGCTGGAGAGCCAGTTGCTGGAGCAGGGCCAGCAACAGCAGGGCGTGGTGGGGCAGGCGACTGACCTGGACAAACGCCTGGCACAGATCGCGGCGCAAAGCGCCGAGCAGCGTACCCTCAATAGCCAGTTGCAAAGCGAACTCAAGACCCTGGGTACCGAGGTGACCACCCTCAAGAGCACGCCGGCCGATACCAGCAAGGTCGAGGCTGAGCTTAAAAGCCTCAGTGCCGAGATCGCCGCGTTGAAGAAACAGGGTAATCCGAGCGCGGCCATCGACCGTCTGGAGCAGGAGTTGCTGGTGATCAAGAGCGAGCAGGACAATCGCCCGGCGACCCCGCAAGGCGGCGCTACAGTGGCCGAGTTCGATGCTTTCCGTGGCCAGGTCACACGCAACATCACCACCTTGCAGACCCAGATCCGCAATTTGCAGCAGCAGATCAGCACCCGTCCTTGATCGGGTCGGTTGGGTTTTGCTGAATATTCGTACATAGCCTCAAGCCGTCTACGCTCTTGAAACATCAACAAGAACGAGGGACGCGCAATGAGGTTTCTGCAAAAAGCCGTGCTGCTCGGCGGGTTACTGCTGTTGTGCCTGGGGCAGGTGCAGGCGGCGGCCAAGGTCGCCGATGAGGACAAGGCCGCGCTGGCCTTGCTGGAAAAGGCCCTGGCCTATTACCACGACCACGGGGACAAGGCGTTTGCCGCCTTCAGTCGCCAGGGTGAGTTTGTCGACAAGGACAAATACGTCTTTGTGCTCGACACCAAGGGCACGATGCTCGCCAGTGGCGGGCCGTCCTCGGCATTGATCGGGCGCGATGTGTCCGAAGTGCTCGGCCCTGATCTGCAGAAAGCCTTCAAGAACGCCTTGCTGGTGCCTGAGGGCAACGGCATCCAGACCGCCGAGTATCGCTGGCAGAATTGGGCTGACGGCAAGGTCGAGCGCAAGCGTGTGTACTACCAGCGCATCGGCCAGCGGATTCTTGCGGTCGGTTACTACCTGCCACGGGCGTCCGCCGAGCAGGCCAAGGCCCTGCTCGACAAAGCGGCGGCCGACCTGGCCAAGGATGAACAGGCCACGCTCAAATCGATCAATTCCCTGCAGGGCGGTTTCCTGCAGGACGACCTGTATGTGTTCGTGGTCAATCTCGACAATCAACGTTACCTGGCCCACGGCACCAACCTGCGCTTGATCAATACCGACTTCGGCAAGATCAAGGATCCGGAGGGCAAACCGGTGGGCGAGCCGATCCTGGCGCTGATGGCTACGCAGGATCAGGGCGAGTACCAATACCGCTGGAAAAACCCGGTTACCGGCAAGGTGGAGAACAAGCACGCCTACTTGAAAAAAGTCGGCAACCGGCTGGTGGCGGTGGGGTATTACAGTCCTTGACCCTACTTGGCGTTGTGTTCGCGGCCGCGCAGCAGTTGGTTGGGCATCGCGATGGCGGCCGCCAGTCCTAGCAGCGACACCGCCGCACTGACCATCAGCAAATGCCGGAAGGTCAGCAGCAATTCGGCGCGCAGGGCGTGCTGCGCGTCGCCCGGGGCGGCGTTCAAGCCGTCGAGCAGGACGTTGCCGGAACTGCCTTCGCTCACCAGCGATGTGCCTGCCAGGTGGGCGAAGCTGGAATCCTGCAATAGCGCCAGCAACAGGGCCGACATCAATGCCACCCCCACCGCGCCGCCGAGCGAGCGGAACAGGTTGGTGGTGCTGGTGGCGACGCCGATGTCCCGTTGCTCCACCGAATTTTGCGTGCCCACCAGCGAGGTCGGAAACTGCATGCCGGCAGCGATCCCGCTGAGCAGCATGAACAGGCTGCTGAGGAGCATCGCTTGCGGCGGGCTGTAGGCCATGCCGAGGATCGCGATCGGGGTCAGCAGCGCGCCCGTGAGGATCATCGGTTTGTAGCGTCCGGTCACCGAGGTTCGGCGCCCGGCGTAGTAGGCCCCCATCGGCAAGCCCATGGCCAGCGGCAACAGGTGCAGCGCGGCGCTGTCGGCACCGGCGCCGGTGACGCTCTGAAAGCGCAGGGGCATCAGCACGATCAGGGAGATCGCCTGGAAACTGGTGAAGAAAATCGTGCACCAGCACAGCAGAGCATTGCGGTTGGCAAACAGGTGCATCGGCAGCAGCGGTTCGCGGGCACGGCGCTCGTGCCAGACGAACAGCGCCAGGGTCAGTACCGCGCCCGCCAGCAGCCCCAGCACCTCGGCACTGCGCCAGGCGTGGCCCTGGCCAACCTGGGTGATGCCGAGCAGCAGGGCGGTCAGGCCGATGATCATCAGTAGCGTGCCGAGGTAGTCGATCAGCGGTTTGCGTTGCGGCACCGGCAAGCCTACCAGCGTGCGGTTGGCCACCAGCCAGGCGCCCAGGCCCAGGGGCAGGTTGATCAGGAATACCCAGCGCCATGACAGGTACTCGGTCATGTAGCCGCCGAGCACCGGCCCGGCAACGCTGGCCACCGCGTACATGCTGCTGAAGTAGCCCTGGTACCGGCCGCGTTCGCGCGGTGGCACGATGTCGCCGATGATTGCCTGGCTGACCGAAATCATCCCGCCGGCACCGATGCCCTGGATGATCCGCGCCAGGACCAGTTGCTCCATGCTCTGTGCCAGGCCGCACAGCAACGAGGCCAGGGTGAACAGGCCCATGCCGAACAGCATCAACTTGCGCCGACCGTAGAGGTCGCCGAGCTTGCCGTAGATCGGCACCGCCACCGTCATCGCCACCATGTAGCCGGAAATCACCCAGGCCAGCAGGCTGACGTCCTTGAACTGGGCGGAAATGGCCGGCATCGACACGGCAACGATGGTCTGGTCCAGCGCGCCGAGGAAGATCGCCAGCATCAGGGCGATCAGTACGCTGTGAATGGCCGGCTTGGGGGATTCAGGCTGATTCATGGTGGTCACGGGCAAACCCTGCGGGGGATGCCGCCAGTGTAAGTCGGTAGCAGGCTATTCGATAGCCTCGTAAGAAAGCTGATGGACGTTCTCCACGACGCCGTTGTGCGTGGTTTGCGGGTCGTTATGGCTCAAAAGCGTCACTCGGACCGGCCGGCGGGTGGTTTTTATCGATCCAGCGCTTGCATTTTTCCTTGGTGAGTCGGTCAATTAAGGAAGAACGCTGAGCCAAAACCTGTACATTTCGCCAATCGGGGCGATTTTCGCCCGTTACGCTGAGGCCTGGACTGACGTTATGAACAAGCCTGCCCTTCCTGCGATTCCGGTATTCAAACTCTATGGTGAAAGTCTGGACTGGCCGACACCGGACTTGCTGCATTGCGAAACGATCTCCCAGCGCAGTCGCGAACACCAATGGAAAATCAAACCCCACCGCCATGCCGATTTATGTCAGTTGCTGTTTGTATTCAAAGGCCAGGCAGAACTCGAAATCGAAGGCCAACTGACCCGGCTTGACGAGCCTGGCATCCAGATCCTGCCGGCGCTGTCGATCCACGGTTTTCGCTTCAGTGAGGATGTCGAGGGTTTCATCCTGACCCTGGCGGCCCCGCTGGTGGTTCATCTGCAAGCTCAACTGGGTCATTCGGTCAACGCCCTGGCCCAAGCTGAAAGTTACCTGGCGGGCGCTCAGGCCGAGTACCTCAATAGCCTGTTCGGCGCCTTGCAGGCGGAGTACAACGGCCATCAACCGGCGCGCGAGATGCTCATGCATGCTTTGGTCAGCGTGATTCTGGTCTGGGTCAGTCGCCAGGTGATCCAGCGCCGTAGCACCCACCAGCGCCCGCAGCGCGCCCGGGAATACCTCAACGGCTTCATTCAATTGGTGGAAGAGAATTATCGCCAGCACGTCAAGGTCGAGGATTTGGCCCGCCGCCTGGGAATTTCCGTGTCCCACCTCAACGGCACGTGCCGTGAGCTGGCGGGGCAGCCGGCATTGCAGATCATGCACGAGCGCCAGTTGCTCGAGGCCAAGCGCATGCTGACCTACACCAGCATGACGATTTACGAGATGTCCGATCTGCTGGGCTTTTCCGACCCGACCAATTTCACCCGGCTGTTCCGCCGCCGTGTCGGCATCTCGCCCAAGGCCTTTCGTGATCGCTTGAAGAGCGATCAAGAGGGAGCGCGGTCTACCTGAGTGCGTTCAAGGTCGCGCTGTGTGGAATGCACTGGTCAACGCCACAACTGGCCGCGACCCTGGGTTGCTGTCTGGCCTGTTCGACACGGTAGGCGGCGGTGCCATATAGCGCCAATGTGGCGGTGCAGGTAATGAAGATCGCGAAATACCGTCTGGTTTTAATGTTCATGGCATCGACCTCTGAACGAATACCCGGGGGTACTACTATCAGCATAGGTCAGTTGTGCCTGGACGCCATGAATGCTGCCTGCGTTTGTAGGCGGACATTCAGGCGATTGATGGTGCAAAGTCTTTAAAGCCCCTTATCCCATTCCGGCTCTTGCGCAAACCTCGCCACCAGGAAGTCCAGCATGCTGCGCAATGCCGCCGGCATGTGCTTGCGTGAGGCGTATACCGCGTACATGTTCAGCTGCCGTGGCTCGGCGTGAGGCAGCAGGCGCACCAGTTCGCCGCGGTGAATGTGCACATGGGCCTGGTAGCTGGGCAGCATGGCTATCCCGGCGCCGGCCATGGCGGCGCGCAGCAGGGTGCTGGCCTCGTTGGCGCTGATGTTGCCCTGCACCGGCACCGAGACTTGTTCACCCGCCTGCTCGAAGTGCCACAAGCTCTTGCCGAAGTAGGAGTGAGTCAGGCAATTGTGCAGGCTCAGGTCTTCGACCCGCTGCGGCGCCGGGTGTTCGAGCAGGTACGCCGGGGAGGCGCAGATCAGCGAGCGGCAGACAGTCAGGCGCCGGGCGATCAGGTTCGGGTCCAGGTCGTTGCTGGTGCGAATCGCCAGGTCGATGCGTTCATCCACCAGGTTCACCGTGCGGTCGAGCATTTGCAGGTCGATGCTGACCCCGGGGAAGCGCTTGACGTAGACGGCCATGGCATCGGCCAGTTGCGCCTGGCCGAACGAAGTACTGACGCTGATGCGCAGCAGGCCGCGTGGGGCGTCATCCGGCTCGCTGACGGCGGCCTGCATGTCGCTCGACAAGTCGAGCATCTGCCGGCAGCGGGGCAGGATCTCGTTGCCGGCGGCGGTCAGGCTCAGCTTGCGAGTGGTGCGGTGCATCAGCCGGGCGCCGACCCAGTCTTCCAGTTCCGCCAGGTAACGCGACACCACCGGGCGGGAGAGGTCCAGATGATCGGCGGCGGCCGACTGGCTGCCGAGGTCGACCACGCTGACGAACACGCGCATTGCTTGAAGACGATCCATGATTTGCCCGCTTTCAGAAACAAACTATGTTCAAGCATCGCATTTTTTGTAGCGAGTCAGGCAACTAAGCTCTGTCCCATCGCCAAACCCGGCCCACGGAACACGGAGCAGCACCATGATCGGTTTCAGCACCTTCAAACGCCTTTTACTGGCCACCGCCACCCTCGGTTTTGCGGCGCATGCGGCGGCCGCCAGCCCGGCATTGACCCTGGATGTGTATAACCCGGACACTGCTGCCACCTTCCCGGTGAGCTCGGTGCTGGTCAGCGGCGAAAAAGAGGCGATTCTGGTGGATGCCCAGTTCGGCAAGTCCCAGGCCCAGCAGGTGGTGGAGAAGATTCGCGCCAGCGGCAAACAGCTGACTACCATCTACATCAGCCACGGCGACCCGGATTACTACTTCGGCCTGGACACCCTGACGACGGCATTCCCCAACGCCAAAGTGCTGGCCTCGCAACCGACGGTGGATCACATCAAGGCCACGGTTGAAGGAAAACTGAAGTACTGGGGCCCCCAAATGGGCGCTGACGTGCCGGCTAAAACCATCATCCCCGGCGTGCTCAAGGGCCATAGCCTGAGCCTGGAAGGCCAGACCCTGGACATCGTGGGCCTGGACGGCAAGCAGCCGGATCGCAGCTTCGTGTGGATCCCGTCGATCAAGGCGGTAGTCGGCGGGGTGGTGGTCGCGGAAAACATCCATGTCTGGATGGCGGACACCCAGACCGCGCAGTCCCATGCCGACTGGTTGAGCACCCTGGACGGCATCGTCAAACTGCAGCCGCAGACGCTGGTTCCCGGTCACTACCTGGGTGACAGCAGCCGCTCGCTGGCCGCCGTGCATTTCACCGCCGAGTACATCAAGGCCTTTGATCAAGAAACCGCCAAGGCCAAGGACTCCACCGCGCTGATCGCTGCGATGCTCAAGCGCTACCCGAACCTGGGCGAGGAAAGCTCCCTGGAGCTGAGCGCCAAAGTCGCCAAGGGCGAGATGCAGTGGTAACTCGTCACCCTGTCATTAGCCAACCGCAATCACTGGAGCACTGTTCATGAGCAAGATCGCACTCATTGGCGCCACCGGCCGTGCCGGTAGCCAACTGCTGGAAGAAGCCCTGCGTCGTGGTCACAGCGTCACCGCCATCGCCCGCGACACCTCGAAACTCAGCCCGCGTCCGGGTGTGGTGAGCAAGAACGTGGACGTTCTCGATGCAGCCACCTTACAAGCGGCAGTGGCCGGCCACGACCTGGTGATCAGTGCCGCACATTTTGCGACCATCCCGGCCAGCGCCGTGATCGGCCCGGTGCAGGCGGCCGGGGTCAAGCGCCTGCTGGTGGTGGGCGGTGCCGGTTCGTTGTTGTTGCCAGATGGCAGCCGGGTCATCGACGCCCCGGACTTCCCGGCCGAGTACAAGGCCGAGGCCAGCGCCGGCGCGGTGTTCCTCGACACCTTGCGCCAGGAGCAAGAGCTGGACTGGACCTTCCTCTCACCGTCCGCGCTGTTCGTTGAAGGTCAGCGCACCGGGACTTTTCGTATCGGCCAGGATGACTTGCTGGTGAGTGCTGAAGGCAAGAGCTGGATTACTTTCGCCGACTATGCGATTGCAATGCTCGATGAAGTAGAGAAACACGCTTATTCCCGGCAGAGATTTACGGTAGGTTACTGATTGAATATTAAAAAAGGCCACTGAGTGTAATGCCGATCAGTTAAGCGACGCTGTCAATTGTAGGAGCGAGCTTGCTCGCGAAAAACGTCAACGATAACGCGTGTATTCAGTATAAACGCGGCGCCGTTGAGTTCTTCGCGAGCAAGCTCGCTCCTACAAAAGGGCTTAACTGATCGGCATTAGCCACTGAGTGGCCTTTTTTTTGCGCGCTTATCGGAGCCGGTGTGTGCTGTTATCGCGTCGAGTTGGGCGGAGCCGTTGAGTAGCTATAGAGTGTTTGGTCTATGTATAAGTTATTTTTAAGGGGGCGTTTTTAGAGGTCTTACAGTATTCAGGTTCAACGTCTTACGTTATCTGCTTCTGCTGGGGAATTGTGGGTAAGGGTGTTGGCGCGATACGGTGACTTGACAGTCAATGTGTTATTCGTTGCTTCAGGCAATGCATGAATAAGCATTTAAATCGTAGTCGTATTTTTAGTAGCGCGCCGGAGGATGTATGGAGCGGGAGTTAGAGTTGGCAGCTTATCAGTTGCAAATCATAGCGGAGAAAGTTGTTCCGAAGTTGGAGGGTGTTACTGATGTGGTGGAGGCCTCAAAATTAGTGCCGGTTCAGTATTTTGGGAAGCGGATGGAAAATATTGATGATGAGACGTTTATCGTAAAGAAGAGTCATGTGGTGTCAATTAAGCGCTATGTTCGTGCGGGGCTTGCCTTGCCGGTAAATATCAGTGAGGTTGAAGCTTTCCTGGGCTATCGTGAGTCGGGTTACGAAGCGCTTGACCCAGCGAGCATGCAACGGCTTCATCAGCAGATTCATCAGCATGCAATGTCATGGGCAACGCTGGAGCGTAGGACAAAGGATGTTGGCAATCACTTGGATTTGTTTGCCAGCACGTTTATCAAGTCGGGTGAAACAATTGTCGAGGTTTTGAAGGGCAGCGAAGCTTATAAAAATTTTGAGGGCAATGTTGATTCATTGAGCGAGGATGAGAAAGAAAGTTTGGCTGCCATTCCGCTTGGCAGTACCGATTCAAAACGTGTTGAAAACCTCGGCAAGGCATTGAAGTGGGCGAGAAAGGATATCGAGGTGTTCTATCTGGAGGTTGCCGACGTCAATCGGTTGGCAATAGATTTTTCACGCAAGATATCGGATGAGTTATTGATTCAGCTGGCGCAAAAGCAAAAAATTGTCGATGAGGTGCGTTTTGACAGGGACGACGAGGTCGATGCGCTTCGTGAGCAAATAAAGTCGCTTGATGAGCAGATTGCCGAAAAGCAGTCAGAGTATGACAGCCAAGTGGGATATGCTTTTACCGGGCTGGTGTTTGGTCCGATTGGACTGCTAGTGACCGGTGGTATATTTGGTGCTCAGGCGGAAGAAACAAGAGCGCAAAAAAATCAGTTGTTAAAACGTAAGGAGGACTTGGTTGGTAAGTTGTCGAAGGCTCGGTTGTCGCAAAGCCTGATTACCCTGGCGACCCGTTTTACCGATATGCGTTCATTGATGAAGGACGCCGAGCAAGGCATCAAGTGTATCGAGGATGTATTGGGTATTGTCTGGAGTAGCCTGCGTGTGTCTCTGGACGCATTTAAAGGCAATGCGACTGAGTTGGATCTGCTTTTGCTGGTGCTTAATCTTCAGGCTATTTTCGAACCGTGGAAAACCATTAAGGGGCATGCTCACGCGCTGTCAGCTGTTTTTAATCAGATTATTAAAGAATAATTAAGTTTTTTTATTCAGGGATGAATATAACTATGAATAACTATGGATTGTTGGCAGCTGGTCATTATGTGGTGCCCGATACTGCTGCGATGAGGGTCGCCAAGGACCGGCTGAATATGAGTGTGGCAGGTCAGGATTTTGATTTTCTACCCTCATTGAAAGAAAAACTCACGTTTGTCGGGGGCGAGCTGAATGACGCACATCAACAACTGTTCGACGATATCAAGATGGTTCACGCGTCATTGGCCAACACTGGGTTCGTCGCAACGTTGACCTGTATCAAGGAGGTTCGAAGCCTCACTGATTTGTCCTCCGTAGTGAAAGATCAACAAGCAGGCAAGCTCCTCAATCAAGGGGTTGAGCGGGTCAGCGCTTCGCAGGTGATGGTGGCTTCTGCCAATTGCAATCTGGCGAGGGTGGTCCGGGAGCTTGACTCGGTCAGTTTCGTTGAGTCGGTCGGTAATTTGCCTAGTACCTTCAGTTCTGAGGTGGCGACTATTGAACGGCGCATTGAGACCGACAAGGGGGACCTTGAGAAGCTCGCTGCGGAGAAGCAATTTATCGATGATGCCATTCAGCGGTTCAAGACGCCGGGCTGGCGGGCTATCGTCAAAAGCCTGCTGCCGAGCGTAGAGGAAATTCAGGGCGCGATGAAGCTGGTCGCGACAAAAAAGCCGGATAAGGAGTTCCTGCAAATGCTGCTCAACAAGCTCCAGGGAAACCTTGAGGGTGTCGACCAGGGGCGTCAGTTCACCAATTTGGCGCAAGCGAGGGATGCCGTGCGCGAGCGGACGACGATGCTGGGTGCCAGCCTCAAGTCTGACGAGTTGCAAGTCCGTGAGTTGCGACGCAAGCTCCAAGCATTGGATGAGCTGGACGCACTGGGGGCAGTGATTCGTAGTTGGCGGGAAGAAGTCGCCAAGGTCGCTTTGGCCTACACACATTTTCTCCAGGACAACATGCCTGAGTCGATAACGGATGTGGCGGCATTGGAGGCGACTGCCGAACGTTATGAGGCATTTCAGAGCTATTTGAATGCCATCAAGAAAAGCTGATTCATCAAATGAACCGAAGGTCATGCCAAGTGCATGACCTTCTTTGTTTTGCAGGCAGTGGAGCTACACCGTCGAGCGCTCATCACGTTGTTGTGCCTGCAGTATCAGCCACTCCATCAACTCGCGCAGCTGCGGCGACGGTCCCGGCTTTTGCGGGAACACCAGATAGTACGCCAGCCCCGTACGCACCTTCAGCGCGAAGGGCATGACCAGCCGTCCGGCACTCAGGTCATCGCCAATCAACGACCAGTCACCAATCGCCACCCCGGTGCCTTGAGAGGCCACCGACATCGCCAGGTCGAGGGTCTCGAAGTGCTGGCCCTTGCCCACGGTGCTGAGGTTGACGTCCGCCGCTTTCAGCCAGGCTTTCCAGTCCCGTTGATCCCGCGTGGGGTGCAACAGCAAGTGCCGGTCGAGGTCTGCCGGGCTGTGCAGCGGCACCGGGCCATCGAGCAGCGGCTGGGAGCAGACGGGCGTCAGTTGTTCATCGAACAGGCGCATCGACGCCAGCGCGCTGTCCGGTGGTGCGCCGTACATCACGGCGGCGTCGAACTGTTCGCGGTGAAAGTCCACCCCGTGATGCACCGTGGTGGTCAGCTCCACCGGCACGTCCGGACGCTCTTTCTGCCATTGCAGCAAACGTGGCAGTAGCCAGCGCATCACGCAGGTCGGGGCCTTGAGCTGCAGGGTTTCGCGGTGCGCGCCGACCTGTTCCACCGCCTCGTCGATCAAACCGAACACCTGCTGGATACGCGGCAACCATTCCTGGCCTTCGGCCGTCAGGCTCAAGCCGCGTGCCTGGCGGTGGAACAGCGCGTACCCCAGGTGTTCCTCCAGCCCGGCGATCTGCCGGCTCACCGCGCCCTGGGTGATGTGCAACTGCTCGGCCGCCCGGGTGAAGTTGCAGCACTGGGCAGTGATCAGAAACGTGTGCAGGGCGGGGAGGGGAGGAAGTCGTTTCATGGGACGCCAAGGCATGAGGTGAGGACATGGCGAGTATGACTTTTTATCGATTGTTGCGGCTACCCGCAGACCGTTCCAATAACGCCATGACTGAGCCCCGTCGTGCAGCAACCAATGTCGCGCGGGGTCAGCGTCTCAACGAACAAGAAGGGCAAAGACATGGCGACGTGCGGTGAAGTATTGGTCAAGTTACTCGAAGGCTACGGGGTCGAGCAGGTATTCGGCATTCCCGGGGTCCACACCGTTGAGCTGTATCGCGGGCTGGCCCGTTCGAGCATCAACCACGTCACGCCGCGCCACGAACAGGGCGCCGGTTTCATGGCCGACGGCTATGCCCGCACCAGCGGCAAACCCGGGGTGTGCTTCATCATCACCGGTCCCGGCATGACCAATATCACCACCGCCATGGGCCAGGCCTATGCCGACTCGATCCCGATGCTGGTGATCTCCAGCGTGCAGTCGCGCAGCCAGTTGGGCGGCGGTCGCGGCAAGCTGCACGAACTGCCGAACCAGGGTGCCCTGGTGGCAGGTGTGGCGGCGTTTTCCCATACGCTGATGTCGGCCGCCGAGCTGCCGGGCGTGCTGGCCCGGGCCTTCGCCCTGTTCCAGGCCGGGCGTCCGCGTCCGGTGCACATCGAGATTCCCCTCGATGTGCTGGTGGAAGACGCCGACGCCCTGCAAGGCAGCCAGCCGGTAAACATTACCCGCGCTGGCGCCGCGCCGTCGGCCGTGGCACAGATGAGTGAACTGCTGGCAAACGCCCAGCGTCCGCTGATTCTCGCCGGTGGCGGTTCGATCGATGCTGCCGTCGAAGTGACCCGCCTGGCCGAGCTGCTGGACGCGCCGGTGGCCCTGACCATCAATGCCAAAGGCATGTTGCCCGCAGAGCACCCCTTGCTGATCGGCTCGACCCAGTCCCTGGTGGCGACCCGCGCCCTGGTAGCGGACGCCGATGTGGTGCTGGCGATCGGCACCGAACTGGCGGAAACCGATTACGACGTGACCTTTGCCGGCGGCTTCGAAATTCCCGGGACGCTGCTGCGGGTCGACATCGACCCGGACCAGACCGTGCGCAACTACCCGCCGAAAGTCGCGCTGGTGGCGGATGCGCAATATGCCGCCCAAGCCCTGCTCGATGGCGTGGCCAAACATACCCTGGCCGAGCGCCGCAGCGACTGGGGCCAGGCCCGCGCGGCCAGCCTGCGGGCTGAACTGGCAAGTACCTGGGACGCACCGACCCTGGCCCAGACGCTGTTCCTGCAAACCGTGCAGGAGGTCTTGCCAGAGGCGGTGTTCGTCGGCGATTCAACCCAACCGGTGTACAGCGGCAACCTGACATTCAATCCGCAGCGCCCGCGTCGCTGGTTCAACTCCTCCACCGGTTACGGCACCCTCGGTTACGCTTTGCCGGCGGCCATCGGCGCCTGGCTCGGCGGTGGCCAGGCGCGCGACACCCGGCCCCCGGTGGTGTGTCTGATCGGTGACGGCGGCCTGCAGTTCACCTTGCCGGAACTGGCCAGTGCCGTGGAAGCGCGCACGCCGGTGATCGTCCTGTTGTGGAATAACCAGGGCTACGAAGAGATCAAGAAGTACATGGTCAACCGCGCCATCGAACCGGTGGGCGTCGACATCTATACCCCGGATTTCATCACCGTGGCCAAGGGCCTGGGCTGTGCGGCCCAGACCATCAATGGGCTGGATGAACTACGAGCGGCGCTGCGGGCCGCGGTGGATCGCCAGGGCCCGAGCCTGATTGAAATCGACCAGGATCAATGGCAGAAGGCGGTGTTGGCATGAGCTTCCCGATCACCCAGGACGGTTTGTACATCGATGGCCAATGGACGGCGGGCAGCGAACACCTGCGGGTCATCAACCCGGCGACCGAAGCCCTGTTGACCACGGTCAACGGCGGCGACGAAACGGCGGTGGATCGCGCACTGAGTGCCGCCACCGCGGCCTTTGCCCAATGGTCGAACACCTCGGGCGCCGAACGCGGGGCGATCCTGCGCCGCATTGCCTCGGGCGTGCAGGCAGGCCGTGAACGGCTGATGTACCTGCAGTCGAGCAACAACGGCAAACCGCTGTTTGAAGCCGGGATCGACGTCGATGACGTGATCGCCACCTTCGAGTACTACGCCGGCCTGGCAGAGGCGCTGGACGCCAGTCAGGACCGCCCGCTGGAGCTGCCGAGCGAGGCGTTTGCCGCCCGCGTGCGCCGGGAACCCTGCGGCGTGGTCGGGCTGATCGTGCCGTGGAATTTCCCCATGGTCACCACCGCCTGGAAACTCGCACCGGCCCTGGCCGCCGGTTGCTGCGTGGTGCTCAAGCCCTCCGAGGTCACTCCGCTGCCGGAGCTGGAACTGGCGGCGATCATCGCCCGGAGCGGCTTGCCCAACGGCGTGTTCAACCTGGTCTGCGGCACAGGCCTGGCGGTGGGGGCACCGCTGTCGGGCGATCCGCGGGTGGCGAAGATTTCCTTCACGGGCAGCAACGCGGTGGGCGTCCAGGTCATGCAACGTGCGGCTGAAACCATCAAGGGGGTGAGCCTGGAACTGGGCGGTAAATCGTCGTTGCTGGTGATGGCCGACGCCGACCTCGACCTGGCGGTGGAGCTGGCCAGTGGCGGCGGATTCTTCAACGCCGGGCAGATGTGCTCCGCCACCAGCCGGGTGCTGGTGGCCGATGCACTGGCGGATGAGTTCCTGCAACGCCTGAAGGACCGTGCCGAGTCGATCCGCGTGGCTGAGCCGTTCGACCCCGAGGTGGAGATGGGCGCGCTGGTCAATCAGGCGCAATACCAGCGAGTGCTGGGCCATATCGATCGCGGCCTGAGCGCCGGTGCGCGGCTGGTGTGTGGTGGCGGGCGTCCGGCGGACCTGCCGCGCGGGTATTTTTTGCAGCCGACGGTCTTCACCGACGTGCCCCTGGACAGTGCGCTGTGGTGCGAGGAGATCTTTGGGCCGGTGCTTTGCGTGCGCCGTTTTGCCAGTGAGCAGGAAGCCATCGCGCTGGCCAACGACAGTCAGTTCGGCCTGGTGGCCAGTGTCGTCAGCGGCGATGCGAGCGCTGCGCAGCGGGTCGCCGACGCGCTGCAGGCGGGGCTGGTGTGGATCAACACACCGCAAGTGATCTTCCCGCAGGCCGCCTGGGGTGGCTACAAGCAGAGCAGTCTCGGTCGCGAGTTGGGGCCGTGGGGGTTGCAGGCATTCCAGGAAATAAAACACGTGATTCGCGCCGTCTGACTGCCCGAAAACGGGCCCTGCATACCTCGTCACGAGGCATGCGTGCGGGACATGGCACCAATGATTTTTTTTCGATTGTTGCGCTCAGGGCGTGACCTCAGGATGAACCCGCCGACATCGCCAAAGCCCTTGTAGCACAGGGGTTTGCAGCGATCGAACAGCGCGGTCGCAAGGGATGCAGCCACCTCAAATCAACAACAATAGAGGGAGTCCTTCATGGGCGAGCATGATCTGAACAGAAGACAATTCATCAAGACCGTTGGGGTCGCCTCGGTGGCGGCCGCCGCCATGAGCATGCCGTTCATCCGCGCCAACGCCAGTGATACGCGCTTTCAAGGCAAGACCTTGCGTCTATTGACCTGGTCCGATGACACCGGCCTTGCGGCACTGCGCAACATCGCCGCGACCTTCGAGGCCAAGACCGGCGCCAAGGTCATCGCCGACCGCACCGGCAGCACTTCGGAAATGGTCGCCAAGCTCAAGGCTGGTGGTGATCGCCCGCAGTACGACATCATCACCCTGGCCGGAGTCGGTGCCGAAGGCCTGGCCGCCGCCGGCCTGCTGGAAAAACCCGACCTCAACCGGATTCCCAACCTGCTCGACGTGCCGGAGAAATACCGTACTGGCGCCAACGGCCACGGCATTGGTTACCTGTTGTGGTGCAACAGCCTGGTCTACAGCACCCGCACCCTGAGCGAAGCGCCAACCAGCTACGCCGCGTTGTGGGATGCGGAGCTGGCGCCGAATATCTTCCTGCCGCCGCCGAACTGGACCGAGGCCATGGACCTGATCATCATCGCCGCGAAACTGGCCGGCGGTGATGAGCACAACATCGAGCCGGGTTTCAAGAAGCTCGCCGAGCTCAAGGACCGGGTAGTGACCCTGGGGGAAAACCCCAACCAGATCGCCGAGCTGTTCCGCACCGGTTCCCTGGACATGGGTGGGCTGTACGCCCCGGCGTTTTTCCCCAAGCAGATCCGCGATCCGGCCTACGGCCTGGGCGCCACTTTTGGCATGAAGGAAGGTTTCTATACCGACCTGATGCTGTCGGTGATGCCGAAGAACCGTCCCGGCGACACCGACCTGGCCTACGCCTTCATCGACCACTCTTTGGACCCGCTGGTCCAGGGCAAGATGGCCGAAGACATCTTCAACGGCCCGGTCAACGCCAAGGCCATCATCTCTGCCGAGGCCCGCAAGAGCCCATTCATCCTGACGCCGGAGCAGATTGCCGAGAAGGCGATCATGCACGACAACGCCTTCCTGGCGAGCGTGCATGACCAATGGATTCGTCGTTACACGGAAATCTTTTCTTCCTGATCTGAATCGCGGGGAGGTTCTTCGAACCTCATCGCTGGCAAGCCAGCTCCTACAAGAATCATGCACGACCTGTGGGAGCTGGCTTGCCAGCGATCGAGTGCGCAGTACTCGCCATGCCCCGATCTTCCATTGACGAGATCATTGCTATGGAACACCAACCCCTGACCCACCCGGTCGGCGCAGCAGTCGTGCGCCCGAACCGGGGTGTATCGCCGACGGCGCGTGCCTGGTTTTTTCTCTCGCCCTCGATGCTGTTCCTCGGTGTGCTGATCATCGCCAGCCTGCTGGTGCTGCGCATGAGCGTGGGCACCAAAGGTGCGGAGTGGAGCGGTTTCAGCCTGGCCAGTTACGCCCAGTTGCTGGAACCCTATTACCTAAAGTCCTTGCTGCTGACCCTGCGCCTGGCGCTGATCAGCGCGGTGATCACCGTGTTGCTGGCGATCCCGGTGGCCTACACCATGTCGCGCCTGACTTCGCCTTTGCTACGGCGGGTGTTCCTGGCGGCGGTGCTGTTGCCGTTGCTGGTCAACCTGCTGCTGCAAAGCTATGGCTGGCTGGTGATTCTCGGCCCAGGCGGGATGCTCAACCAGGCCTTGATGGGCCTGGGCCTGATCAAGCGGCCGATCATGCTGCTGTACAACCAGAGCGGCGTGTTGATGGGCCTGGTGCAAACCGCGTTCCCCCTGGCTGTGCTGCCGATCGCCAGCGCCATGCGTGGGGTTGCCCGGACCTATGAAGAAGCCGCGGCGACCCTCGGTGCCAGCCGCTTGCAGGTGTTTCGCCAGGTGGTGCTGCCCATGAGCCTGCCCGGCATCATTACAGGTGCGACCCTGGTGTTTGCCTACAACGCCAGTAGCTTCGTGGTGCCCTTGCTGCTCGGTGGCCGCCGCGTACCGATGCTGGCGGTGATGGTGCACGACCAGATCGCCCCGCTGATGAACTGGCCCGCAGCGTCTGCCGCCGGCGTGGTGTTGATTGTCACTACGCTGGCGATCATGACTCTTTCTGAATACATCACCGGCCGTCGCCGGCGCATGCTGGAGGCTTCGTTATGAGTCGTTTGTTCAAGCCACGCCAGGCGCTGTTGCCGGGCGACACCGGCAAGCTGGCGGGAGTGTTGTCCGGTTGCATCCTGCTGCTGGCGGTGTTGCCAATCCTGACAATGATCGTCATGTCGTTCAGTGGCGCGTCGAACCTCGACTTCCCGCCCAGCAGCTACAGCCTGCAATGGTACAAGGCCGCCTGGCACACCTTTGTCTCGCCGGATGCCAGCGATGTGCTGAGCCTGGGCAAGGCCATGACCACCAGCTTGATGGTGGCGTGCCTGACCATGGTGTTCGCTACCTTGATCGCAGTGCCCGCGGCCTATGCCCTGACCCGTTGCGAGTTCCGCGGCAAGGCGGTGGCCCTGCAACTGATGTCGTTGCCGCTGGTGTTCCCGATGGTGGTGCTGGGCTTGGCCTTGCTGCTGGTATTCGACAGCCTGCCGTTCCAGATGACCACCTCGCGGTTGGTGATTGCCCACGTGATCCTGGCCTTGCCCTTCGTGGTGAAGAACTGCACGGCGGCAATGCTGTCGATCGGCAGTGAAGTCGAAGAGGCGGCGCAGATGCTCGGCGCCTCGCCGACCCGGGCGATTGTCGATGTGGTGGTGCCCATGATGAAGTCGGGGATCCTGGCCGGGATGCTGCTGGCGTTCATCGTCTCGTTCAACGAGTTCACGGTGACCTACTTCCTCTACACCATCGATGTCATGACCGTGCCGATCTGGATGTACAGCCGCACGGTGTCATCGCTGGACCCCACCGTTTTTTCGTTTGCCGTGCTGATCGTACTGATCGACTTCGTCCTGATCTGGGCGTTGGAGAAGCTGGTGGGCGAAGGCGGCGTTTCCTTCTGATTGCTTGAGGTGATTCACATGACTGGTCTGATTCTGGAAAACGTCGAGAAACACTACGGCTCGGCCTGCGCGGTAAGGGACGTCAACCTGCATTTGCCCGAGGGCAAGCTGGTGTGTTTTCTCGGCCCCTCGGGCTGTGGCAAAACTACCTTGCTGCGGATGATCGCCGGCCTGGAAACCCTCAGTGGCGGCGAAATTCGCCTGGACGGCGAGGACATCGGCCACACCCCGGCGCACCTGCGCAACTTCGGCATGGTGTTCCAGTCGCTGGCGCTGTTCCCGCACATGACCGTGGGCGAGAACATCGCCTACCCCCTGAAGCTGCGCGGCGTGAGCAAGGCTGAACAACAGGCGCGGGTGGTGGAGTTGCTGGAACTGATCCAGCTGCAAGCGATGATCGATCGCCCGGTCGCCAAGCTCTCTGGGGGTCAGCGCCAACGGGTGGCGATTGCCCGGGCAATTGCCGCGCACCCGAAAATCCTCCTGCTCGATGAGCCGCTGTCCGCCCTGGACGCCAAGCTGCGGGAGTCGATGCAGGTGGAAATCCGCCAACTGCAACAGCGCCTGAACATCACCACCATCATGGTCACTCATGACCAGCGCGAAGCCATGACCATGGCCGACATCGTGGTGGTCCTGGGCGAACACCGGATCCAGCAGGTCGGCACGCCGATCGAGATCTACCGGCACCCGGCCAACGCGTTCGTGGCGGACTTCATCGGCTCCGGCAACATCTTCCCGGCAACCGCGCTGGGCAACGGCAGGGTCAGCTTGCCGGGCGGCGACGCGCTGGCAGTGCCGATCTGCAGCAGTATCGTGGTCGGCGAGAAGCTCAAGATGCTGGTGCGCCCCGAAGACCTGCAACTGTCCCATCCCCAGGCAACCGCGGGTAATCGCCTGCTGGGCAAGGTGACGTTCGTGCGAGATATCGGCGCAACCATCGAAACCACGGTGGAGTGCTCCGGAGTTTCGCTGACCGCCTTGAGCACACCGTGCCAGGGCATTGGGCTGAGCATCGGCAACCCGGTGTCGGTAACCATTCCGTCCGAGGCTTGCCGCGTATTGGGTGCCTGACTGGCCGCTCGCTCCTCTAATGTGGGAGCGAGCCTGCTCGCGATGGGGCCATCAGGTCTGATCAGACAGACAATCGCAACCGCGCCAGGTCCCGCAGCGGCGGTGCGCCAAACAGCCGGCTGTATTCGCGGCTGAACTGCGAGGGGCTTTCATAACCCACGCGATATCCCGCCGCCGAGGCGTCGAGGCCTTCGGCCAACATCAGGCGCCGCGCCTCCTGCAGGCGCAGTTGCTTCTGGTACTGCAACGGACTCATGGCGGTCATTGCCTTGAACCGGTGGTGCAGGGTCGAGACGCTCAGGTTCACCTCGCGGGCCAGGTCATCGATGCGCAATGGTTGCTCGAAGTTGCCGTTGAGCCATTTGATCGCCTGACTGATGCGATGGCTCTGGCTGTTGGCGATGGCGATTTCGTACAGCCGGTGGCCTTGGGGGCTGCGCAGCAGACGGTAGAGAATCTCCCGGCGGATCAGTGGCGCGAGCATGGCGATGTCTTTGGGGGTGTCCAGCAAACGCGCCAGGCGCAGCACCGCGTCGAGCATCGGTTGATCCAGCTGTTCGACATACAGGCCCCGCCCGGTAGGGCGGGCAGGTACGCCAAGGGGGCCGGCATCGGCAATCAACGCGGTGATTTCCGTCGGGTCGATGTCCAGGCGCAAGGCCAGGATCGGCACTTGGGGCGAGACATCCACCACCCGTCCGCTAAGGGGCATCGAGACCGAGACCACCAGGTAGTTGAGCGGGTCGTAGTTGAACAGTTCGTCGGCCAGCCTGACCTCTTTGCGCCCTTGGGCCATGATGCACAGCGCTGGCTGCGCGAGCACCGGGGCAAAGTCGTGGGACTGGCTGTGGCGTGACAACACCAGCGCGTTGATGGCAGTGGTGTAGCTGCCGTCCTCCTGGGTGTTACGCCGGATGATGGCCGCCAGTTCCGCGCGCTGGTGCTCCAGGCTGGCGTCAAGTGGCGTGTGGTTGGAATCCACAGGTGACATGGCGAACATCCTCGGTAAGGCTGATGGGATGGGCATAGCTTAAGTTTGTGCAAGTCTTGGGGCTAGGCCGATCCTGCGCAAAACTTGCCTGATCCTGCGGTGGTGGTAGATACCGCCTGCAGAACCGCAGCAAAGGGCTGCGATCGTTGCTTGAAACACTCTTGTCATCTTCATCGGGTAGATGCGCTGGACACAGCGATGCGCCGGCGGTCGGCGCAGGATTGTGCAACAAGCCGGCAGGAATCGACTAACCAGTCTTGAGCCTGGCGCTTATTCTCTGGTCCTGTCGCAGCTTCTCTCAGGCTGCCGATTGTCTACATCCAGGGAGCGATGAACATGTCCATGCAAATCCCCGTCAGCCATATGGCGTTGGTCCGGGCCCAGGCAGGCCGCTCGATGGAGTTGGGCGCGCGTTTGAGTTGCCTGATCGAGCCTACGCGCCAGGCCAGTGGCAACCTGCACTTTGCCCTGCAGCACTCATTGTGCGACCCCCAGCTGTGGCTGGTGTCCGGCTCCTGGGTTGACCAGCCGGCCATGACCGCCTATTTCAGCAGCCCGGCCATGGCCGTTTTCGGCGAGTTGGTCCAGGAGTTAGTAGTTCATAGCCTGGACTTCCACACCTTCAGCGATGTCGGCGCCGACCAGGCTCGCGCCGGGCATCCGTCCTGCGATGCGCTGGCCATGCAGCAGTTGGCCGGCTGAAGGTTTAGAATGGCCGACTTTCCATTGGCCAGGATCCGCAACATGGCACGTAAAGAGTTTGCACAGTTCGAAGCCGTTTCTGCCGCCGTGCGCGGTGACGAAGGTTACACCGCCGCCATCGCCGTCAAAGCCCTCGGTGGGGCGGGCGCCCCGCGTTTCAACAAGGTGCTGATCGACCAGACGTTCAACACCGCCCTGGAGGCCGACCTGGCTGCCGAGCAGCAACTGGCTCGATTGGCCGACGTCGGTGAGGACGGTGAACTCATCTGGTAAGTCAATACCTCAAGCCTTGGTCGCCCCCGGGCGGTGCATCTTGAACAGGGCCTCAGGCCCTAGCTGGAAGTAATCCGCCGGACCGCCGCCGCGCAGAATCGGTTCTGCCGCGGCGGTGTCGTACACCCCATCCTTGAGCAGCCACTTGGCGATATGCACGGCGACCACTTCGCCGAGGATCAGCCAGCTCGGCACCAATTGCTGGTCTGCACGCTGCAACTGAATGATCTGGGTCACCTTGCACTCGAAGGACACCGGGCTTTGCGCGACGCGCGGCACCTGGATGATTTTTGAGGCGACGGGGGTGAGCCCCGCCAGTTCAAATTCGTTGACGTCGGCGGGGACCATTGCGCAGCTCTGGTTCATCTGCTCGGCCAGCGGGCGGGTGGCCAGGTTCCAGGCGAACTCGCCGGTCTGTTCGATATTGTTCAGGCTGTCTTTGCGCCCGACGCTGGCGAACCCGATGATCGGCGGGATGTAGTTGAACGCATTGAAAAAACTGTAGGGCGCCAGATTCAAGCGGCCTTGGCCGTCCTGCGAGGAAATCCAGCCGATAGGCCGTGGACCGACGATGGCGTTGAACGGGTCGTGGGGCAGGCCGTGGCCCTGGGCAGGTTCGTAGAAGTGGATATCGTCGGGCATGGGCGGATTCCGTCAAGGTGAGGCGCAATAGTGCAGGGCGATTGCCGGTATTGCCAGTGTGCCGGGGCGAGCAAAAAGCACAAAGCCCGACGTGAGCCGGGCGTTGTGGGGGGGCATTCACGGCTTAGCTGATGGAGGCAGAACCGGTACGATCGTAGCCATCTTCAACCAGGCCTTTTTCTTCCAGACGTTCGCGGCCACCTTCGGCAACGCTCTGGCCTTGGGGGGTGCGCTCGTAGCCATCTGCAGCCAGGGTAGCAGCGCCGGTGCGGTCGTATCCATCGGCGGCGACTGCCGAGCCGGTACGGTCAAAGCCATCGGCGGCGAAGGTGTTGGCAGCCAGTACGGAGAGGGTCAAGGCGAGGATCAGTTGGATTTTCATGGTCTGTGCTCCAGGTTCGTTGACGTTTTGGGCGTGCGGTATGGAGTTCATACTACTCGTACAAAACTGATGTAAAAGCTCAAAAAATAGCCTTTAATAATCGATTAATTCGATATGTGTGCCGTCACTGATAGATTGCAGTGCGGCTTCCCCCAGGGGGGGCCGAATGCCATGGACGGACTAGACGTCGTTCAGGATTCAGATGACAACAGAGTGTCGTAGGGGAATTAACGGATCATTAATCGGGAGGAGGGGGGAGGAGGATATGTCTGTAGGAAATGCCGCGGCCTGCGGCATTTCCCACGGGGGGTGTCAGTCAGTTTCGATCCGCGAGTGTTTGCGGGTGTCTTTCATGGTCACGTATACCAACAGGGACACAGCAATACACGCGGTGACGTACCAGTAGTAACCGGTTTCCATGCCGATGCTCTTGAACCACAGGGCGATGTATTCAGCGGTGCCGCCGAAGATCGAGACGGTCAGGGCATACGGCAGGCCCACGCCCAGGGCACGGATTTCGGTCGGGAACAGTTCAGCCTTGACCACCGCGTTGATGGAGGTGTAGCCGCTGACGATGATCAGCGCCGCCATGATCAGGAAGAACGCGCCCCACCAGGTCTGGATGGTGTGCAGGGTCGTCAGGATCGGCACGGTGAACAGGGTGCCCAATACGCCGAAGGCGATCAGGATCGGGCGCCGGCCGATTTTATCCGACAGGCCGCCGACGAGCGGTTGCAAGCACATGAACAGGAACAGGGTCGCCGCCGAAATGGTGGTGGAGTCGCTGATGCTCATGCCAACCGTGTTCACCAGGTACTTCTGCATGTAGGTGGTGTAGGTGTAGAACGCCAGGGTGCCGCCCATGGTCAGGCCGACTACAGTCAGCAGTTCCTTGGGGTGGCGCATCAAGGTGCGCATCGCGCTTTCCTTGGACTTCTTTTTCTTGGTGAACGACTCGGTTTCTTCCATGCCACGACGCAGGTACAGCGCGACCACGGCACACAGCGCACCGATGGCGAACGGGATACGCCAGCCCCAGGCGTACAGTTCTTCGGTGGTCAGCACTTGTTGCAGCACGATCAACACCGCCAGAGCGATGAGCTGGCCGGAAATCAGCGTCACATACTGGAAGCTGGAGTAGAAGCCGCGACGTTCCTTGGTGGCCATCTCGCTAAGGTAGGTGGCGGAAGTGCCGTATTCGCCACCCACCGACAGGCCTTGCAGCAAGCGCGCGAACACCAGCAGGATCGGCGCACCGATGCCGATGACTTCGTAACTTGGACTCAGGGCGATCAGCAGTGAGCCGAAGCACATCAGGTAGACCGAAGCCATCAGGGCCTTTTTGCGTCCGACTTTGTCGGCATACAGCCCCATCAGCCAGCCACCGATCGGACGCATCAGGAAGCCTACGGCGAAGATTGCGGCGGTATTGAGCAGTTGGGCGGTGGTGTCGCCATGGGGGAAGAAGGTTTTGGCGAAGTACAGCGAGAATGCGGCGTAGACGTACCAGTCATACCACTCGACCATGTTGCCGACAGAACCGCTGAAAATTGATTTGATGCGACTGGCCGAGGTTCTTTCTTTGGCAGGCGAAGCCGCCGACCCGAGAGGCAGGGGTTGTGAGTTATCCATGACGGATCCTTCAATTAATTGTTTTTGTGGAGCGCGCAAAAACGCAGCCTGCAGGGGCTATAGCAGGAGCCGTGCCAGGTTGTGCAGGGCCGTTCTAGAGGGGTTTTGCCGGGTAAGTGAGCGGAAATCCGCTCATGCGCCAGATTCGCTGAGCGGAAATCCGCCGAGGATTCAGCCCAGGAACATTTCGCGGGTCAGGCCGTGGCGCTGGAGTTTTTCATTGAAGGTGCGGCGTGGCAGTTGCAACTCTTCGAGCACTGCCTTGATATCGCCCTTGTGCCGAGTCAGGGCGGCGCGCAGGCACTGCGCTTCAAACGCTTCCTGTTGGGCTGCCAGCGACTGGCCGGGTTCGATGGCGTCCGGTTCGGGATCATCGAGGCCCAGCACCTGGCGCTCGGCAACGTTGGCCAGTTCGCGCACGTTACCCGGCCAGTCATGGCTGAGCAGGCGACTCAACTGCGGACCGCTCAGGGGCGCGACGCTGCGGCCCAGGCGTTGCGCCGCCGCACGGCTGAAGTGGGCGTAGAGCAAGGGAATGTCTTCGCGCCGCTCACGCAGCGCCGGCAAACGCAACTGGGCCACGTTGAGCCGATAGGCCAGGTCTTCGCGAAAACGCCCGGCCCGGGCTTCATCCAGCAGGTCGGGTTTGGTCGCGGCGATGATCCGCAAGTCGACATCGATGCTCTGGTTGGCCCCCAGGCGCTCGAGCTTCTGTTCCTGCAGCACGCGCAATAACTTGACCTGCTGGGCCAGCGGCATGCTTTCGATTTCATCGAGAAACAGGGTGCCGCCGTCGGCATATTCCAGCTTGCCGATACGCTTGCCCTGGGCGCCGGTGAAAGCGCCGTGTTCGTGCCCGAACAGTTCGGCCTCGAACAGTTGCTCGGGGATCGCCGCGCAGTTCAGGGCGACGAAGGGCTTGGCGGCGCGCGGGCCGAAATCATGCAGGCAGCGAGCAACCAGCTCCTTGCCGCTGCCGGTTTCGCCGCGAATCACTACGTTGACCGGCAGGCCCGCGAGGTCCAGGACTTGCCGGCGCAGGGTCTGCAGGCCCGGGGACACGCCCAGCAGGCTGGCCTCCAGTTTGCTGCGGTGGTCGGCCTGTTCGTGCAGGGCACGGTTTTCCAGGACCAGCCGGCGCTTGTCGAGTGCCCGGCGCAGGCTGTTGAGCAAGGTCTCGGGGCTGAAGGGTTTTTCCAGGAAATCGTAGGCGCCATCGCGCATGGCATCGACCGCCATCGGTACATCGCCGTGGCCGGTCAACAGGATCACCGGCAGTTCGGCATCCCGTTGTTGCAAGGTGGCCAGCAGTTCCAGGCCGCTGATCCCCGGCATGCGCACATCGCTGAGAATCACCCCGGGGAAATTCACCGGCAACTGCGCCAGGCAGTCCTCGGCACGGCTGAACAGCTGGACCTGGAATCCCGAGAGACTCAGCCATTGCTCGACGGCGTCGCGAATGCTGCGTTCGTCATCGACCACTATTACCGAGTTCAACATCAGATCTGTGCCTCCAGGTCGACGGGCAGGGTCACGGTGAAGCGCGCACCGTCGCCGTGGTTCTCGGCCGTCAGGCGACCGCCGAGCTCATGAATGATCGCAAAGGATACGGCCAGCCCGAGCCCCAGGCCATCGCCCACAGGCTTGGTGGTGAAAAACGGGTCGAAGACATTGGGCAGGTCCTGCGCAAGAATCCCGCCACCGCTGTCGGTGACGCTCAGGCGCCACAGCTGTTGGTCGGCTTCAAGACTGATGCGCAGCCGCTTGAGTGACTTGTCGCGCATGGCATCCAGGGCATTGCGCAGCAGGTTGATCAGTACCTGTTCCAGGCGAATGGCGTCCCCACGAACCCGCGCCGGGCGGACCAGGTCCACAGTGAAGTTGATCTGTTCATCGCGCAGGCGGACTTCCAGCAGGTGCAGGGCCTGGTCGACCACCGCCGCCAGGTCCAGTGGCTCGCGCAAGCCGCTGGGGCTCTTGCGGGCGAAGGTCTTCAGGTGGCCAGTGAGGGCCGCCATTCGGGTGAGCATGTCATCCAGCGGTTTGAGTGCCTTGTAGGCATCATCGACGCGGCCGTGGTCCAGCAGCAGTCTCAGCGTGGCAAGCTGCATGCGCTGGGTGGTGAGCGGCTGGTTGATCTCGTGGGCCAGGGCCGCCGACATCTGCCCCAGGGCGGCGAGTTTGGCTGACTGCACCAGGCCGTCCTGAGCCGTGCGCAACTCTCGGGTGCGTTCCTCCACCAGGCGTTCCAGTTCCTCGCGACTGCGCTGGCGCAGCTTGGCGATACGCCAGCGCTGGCTGAGGAACAGCAGCACAAACACCAGCGTCAGCCACACGCCGGCTGCGGCCAGTGCGGCGTTGCGCAAATCCTCGAAGGCCACCTGCGGGCGCCGCAACAGGTGCAGCGTCCAGCCTTCGGCACTCAGGGGCAGTGACTCCCAGAGGTACTCGGCCGATCCGTCGGGACCCTCGACCCGCGCCAGGTAACTGTTGTCGTCGAAGCGTCGAAGCTGTTCGTGGGGCAGGGGCACCAGCGTTTGTTTGTCGTACTGACGAGTGGCCTCGAGCTCGGCGAGGTCGGTCGGCGACAGGGTTTCAAGGAGGCGATAACGCCAGCCCGGCTGGTTGGCGATGAACACAATGCCGCGGGCGTCGCTGACCAGCAGGGTGTCAGTGCCCTGGCGCCATTCGCGCTCCAGTTCCGGAAACTCCAGCTTGACCACCATGGCGCCAAGAAACTCTTGGTTGTCGCCCAACACGGCACTGGACAGGAAGTAGCCAGGAATGCCGCTGGTCACGCCCACCGCATAGAAGCGTCCGGTGCCCTGGCTGCGGGTCTGGTTGAAGTAGGGACGAAAACCGTAGTTGTGGCCGACATAGCTGCTGGGCAAGCGCCAGTTGCTGGCCGCGACGGCCAGGCCGTTACGGTCCAGCAGTTCGAGGGTGGACGACTGGGCCGCGCCGTTGATTTTCTCCAGCTTGTGGTTCAGCGAGTCCTGCTGTTGCGGGCTTACCGGGCCTGCCAGCGCCGAGCGCAACTGGGGGTCCAGCGCCAGCACGGCGGGCAGGGCGCGGTAACGTTCAATCAGCGTATGCAGGGACGTGGCGTACAAGGCTAATTGCTGGTTGGCGCGTTGAGCGTCGTCCTCCAGGGCCTGGCGCTCGGCGTGGCGCACGGCGGCGGCGCTGACCAGGACTGTGCCGGCCACGATCAGCAGTACATAGAGCATCAGGCGCAGGGAACGATAAATAGGTGGCATGCGATGGGCACAGACTACGGGGTCGGGGGGCGCACGATAGCATGCAGCGCGGCGACGGCGCAGAGTCCGCGCAGTGCGCAGGGACCATAAAAAAGCCGCGCTGTTCTGACAAACAGCGCGGCTTTTCCTGACTGGGGTGTGGGTGCTTACTGCACTTCTACCGCCAGGCTGTCACTGATCTTCTTCTGCCAGATGGCAGGACCGGTGATGTGGACCGACTCGCCGTTGCTGTCGACTGCAACAGTCACTGGCATGTCCTTGACGTCGAACTCGTAGATCGCTTCCATGCCCAGTTCGGCGAAAGCGACTACGCGGGATTTCTTGATGGCTTGCGCCACCAGGTAAGCCGCACCGCCGACTGCCATCAGGTAGACGGCCTTGTGGTCCTTGATCGCTTCGATGGCGGTCGGACCGCGCTCGGATTTACCGATCATGCCCAACAGGCCGGTCTGCTCGAGGATCTGGCGGGTGAACTTGTCCATCCGCGTCGCAGTGGTCGGGCCTGCCGGGCCAACCACTTCTTCGCGCACCGGATCAACCGGGCCGACGTAGTAGATGAAGCGACCCTTGAGGTCTACCGGCAGGGTTTCGCCCTTGTTCAGCATCTCGACCATGCGCTTGTGCGCGGCGTCGCGACCGGTGAGCATCTTGCCGTTGAGCAGCACGGTTTCGCCCGGCTTCCAGCTTTGCACGTCTTCCGGGGTCAGGGTGTCGAGGTTGACGCGACGGGCCGACGGACCGGCTTCCCAGACGATTTCCGGGTAGGCGTCCAGCGATGGCGCTTCCAGCGAAGCCGGGCCGGAACCGTCGAGCACGAAGTGTGCATGACGGGTGGCGGCGCAGTTCGGGATCATGCACACCGGCAGGGACGCGGCGTGGGTCGGGTAATCCATGATCTTCACGTCGAGCACGGTGGTCAGGCCACCAAGGCCCTGGGCGCCGATGCCCAGTTGGTTGACCTTCTCGAACAGCTCCAGGCGCATTTCTTCGATACGGTTCTGCGGGCCGCGAGCCTTGAGCTCGTGGATGTCGATGGATTCCATCAACACTTCCTTGGCCATTACCGCGGCTTTCTCAGCGGTGCCGCCGATGCCGATGCCGAGCATGCCCGGTGGGCACCAGCCGGCGCCCATGGTCGGAACGGTCTTGAGCACCCAGTCGACGATCGAGTCGGACGGGTTGAGCATGGCCATTTTCGACTTGTTCTCGGAACCGCCGCCCTTGGCTGCCACGTCGACTTCCACGGTGTTACCCGGGACGATCGAGTAGTGGATCACGGCCGGGGTGTTGTCCTTGGTGTTTTTGCGAGCACCTGCCGGGTCGGCGAGGATGGACGCACGCAGGACGTTTTCCGGCAGGTTGTAGGCGCGACGCACGCCCTCGTTGATCATGTCGTCCAGGCCCATGGTCGCGCCATCCCAGCGCACGTCCATGCCCACGCGGACAAACACGGTGACGATACCGGTGTCCTGGCAGATCGGGCGGTGGCCGGTGGCGCACATCCGCGAGTTGATCAGGATCTGTGCGATCGAATCGCGGGCCGCTGGCGATTCTTCGCGCAGGTAGGCCTCGTGCATCGCCTGGATGAAGTCCACGGGGTGGTAATAAGAAATGAACTGCAGGGCGTCAGCAACGCTCTGAATCAGGTCGTCTTGCTTGATCACGGTCATGAGTCGCGCTCCTCTAAAGGACGGGAACATTTTAATAGGGCAGCTTTGAGCATCGAGCGTCGAGCGGCAAGTTAAGGGCAGTACGTGGACTGCTTGAGCTTGCGGCTTGAAGCTCGCAACTTGAAGCTGGCCCTTTGGGCCGGGCACGCCGGGGTTGCTGGCGCGACGCTAAAAAGGCGCGGCAGTATAGCGCGCCTCGCCGCCGGGCACACCCGCCGGCAGTCAAACCAAGGTCGCATAACAATGATGACGCGACCCGAGGCAGCCCGACAAAAATTGGATGGTCATTTTCGAGCAGCAACACTAAAGTGATCCAAGGCCTTTAGGGTAGGACACTCTTATCAGCCCCCCTTTGCACGGTGAGTCAACGATTGACCCATAACGCGATCCAGAATCTATTGCTCAAGCGCTTTATTCTGGCGACGGGCACCTATGTGCTGGCGTTATTGCTGCTATGGCTGGCGATCCTCAGTGGGCACTTCCAGGGCTCGGTGCGCAGTGCGCTGGTTGCCACCGCGTTGGTGATGCTCAGTCAGTCGTTGCTGTTCGCGATCTTCTTCAGCGGGCGCAACCTGCGGTTCCCCGATCCCAGTCTGACCGAAGTCCAGGTGCTGCTGGGCATTGGTTGGCAAACCTGGCTGATCGCCCATCTGGACGCTGCTCGTGGCGCCTTCCTGATCTTTTACGTACTGATTCTGATGTTCGGCCTGTTTCACCTGCCGCGCCGGGCGTTTGTGCGCTGTGCGGCCCTGGTGTTCTTCAGCTTTGCCTGCCTCAACCTGTGGGAAGGCTACCATTTCGAACTGGCCGACCCGACTCTGGCGGCCTTGCAGGTCTGTGTGCTGTTTATTGTGTTGGTCTGGCTGGCGTTGTATGCCAGCTATGTGCAAGCTTCGCGCCTGCGTATGCGCCAGCGCCGGTTTGCCCTGCAGGCGCATCAGGACACGCTGCGCGGGATGATGCGTCAGCTCGAGGATCTGGTGGCCACCGATGAGTTGACCGGTTTGTTCAATCGTCGGCATTTCCTGCGCTTGGCCACCCGTGAATTGCAAAACATGGAAGCCTCGGTGGAGCATGGCCTGGCGCTGATCGACCTGGACCACTTCAAACGTATCAACGACCTGCATGGCCATGCCGCCGGCGACCAGGTCCTGCAGGCTTTTGCCGGCGTCGCCACGGCCTGTTTGCGCGAGGGCGATGTATTGGCCCGGTATGGCGGTGAGGAATTTGTGTTGTTGTTACCTGATTGCAATCCCGAGCGCTTGACCTCCTGTTGTGAGCGGTTGCGCCTGGCGTTCACCGAAGTGCAGTTGATCGGCCTGTCTGTGCCGGATCTTAGCCTGTCTGCGGGGATGACCCTGCTGGCCGTCGGCGATGACCTCGACGACGCCTTGCAACGTGCCGACCAGGCGCTTTACCGGGCCAAGCGCGATGGCCGTAATCGCTGTGCGGCGGCCTGGGAAAACATCGATGCCTGAAGTGACTGTCGGTGAGCGTCAATGGACGGTAGCGGCGGGCAGCAACCTGCTTGATGCCTTGAATCAGCAGGGTTTGCAGGTGCCTTACAGTTGCCGGGCGGGCAGTTGCCACGCGTGCCTGGTGCAGTGCCTGCGCGGCGAGGTCGGCGACCGTCGCCCGGACGCTCTGAGTGCCGGGCAGCGCCAGCAGGGCTGGCGCCTGGCCTGTCAGTGCGAGGTGCTGGATGACCTGCAGGTGGCGGTGTTCGATCCGCTGCGTGACGGCGCCCCCGCCGTGGTCGAGGCGCTGGACTGGTTGAGTCCCTGTGTGTTGCGCCTGCGTTTGTTGGCCGAGCGCCCGCTGCGCTATCAGGCCGGTCAACACTTGGTGCTGTGGGCCGGCCACGTGGCGCGTCCGTACTCCCTGGCCAGCCTGCCGCAGGAAGACCGATTCCTCGAGTTTCACCTCGACTGCCGACTGCCCGGTGCCTTCAGCGATGCCGCCCGGGCGCTGAAGATCGGTGATTCGATCCGCCTCGGTGAGCTGCGCGGCGGGGCCTTGCACTACGACCCAGACTGGCAAACCCGTCCGCTGTGGCTGCTGGCCGCAGGCACGGGGCTGGCGCCGCTGTTCGGGGTGCTGCGTGAAGCGCTGCGCCAGGATCATCAAGGGCCTATCCGGGTGATTCACCTGGCCCATGATGGGGCAGAGCATTACCTGGCCAAACCCCTGGCGGCACTGGCAGCCAACCGCGCCAACCTGAGTGTCGAGCTGTGGACAGCGGCCGAGCTGTCAGCGGCTTTGGCGCAATTGCGCCTTGTTTCCCGGCAAACCCTGGCCTTACTCTGCGGGAGCCCTGAGAGTGTCGACGCCTTTGCCCGGCGCTTGTACCTGGCAGGGCTGCCACGTAATCAACTGCTGGCCGATGTGTTCCTGCCGCGTGGTTGAGCTGACTTTCTTTGCATGAGATTGACCATGACCGATGCCATTTTGCTGGAACGCGAAGGCGGGCTGCTGACGTTGCGCCTGAATCGCCCGGACAAGAAAAACGCCCTGACCCGCGCCATGTACAGCCAATTGGGCGCAGCCCTGCAACAGGCGGATACCGACCCTGAGATCAATGCGGTGCTGATCACTGGCAGCCTGCAGTGCTTTACCGCCGGCAATGATATCGCCGACTTTCTCCAGGAGCCGCCGAGTGATCTCGACAGCCCGGTGTTCCAGTTCATGCGCAGCCTGCTGGAGTGCCGCAAGCCGGTGGTTGCCGCCGTTGCCGGAGCCGCGGTAGGCATCGGCACCACGCTGCTGCTGCATTGCGATCTGGTATACGTCAGCGCCGATGCCAAGTTGCGCATGCCATTCGTCAACCTGGGTCTGTGTCCGGAGTTCGGCTCCAGCCTGATCCTGCCGCGACTGCTCGGCCAGGCCAAAGCGGCCGAATTGTTGCTGCTGGGCGAAGCGTTTACCGGCGAGCAGGCCGCCGCCTGGGGCATTGCCAGCCAGGCATTGCCGAGCGCGGAAGCGACCTTCGCCAAGGCGCGGGAGATGGCGCTGCGCTTCGATCAACTACCGCCGCAAGCTGTGCGCATCAGCAAGCAACTGATGAAGGCCCCGGACCGCGAACTGCTGCGCAGGGTGGTCGAGGAGGAGGGCAAGCTGTTCGTCCAGCGACTGCGCTCGCCGGAAGCGTTGGCGGCATTGTCGGGGTTTCTCAAGCGGTCGTGAATGTTGGGTGGTCGCGCGGGCCCCATCGTGGGCAAGCCCACTCCCACAGGGTTCTGTGTTGACCTGGAATCACTGGATCGCAAAGCAAAAAGCCCCGCCATTCACATGGCGGGGCTTTGGTTTTTCAGCGCTTGGTCAATCAGACCATCTTGTCGCCAACGTGCAGGATTTTCATGCCGTTGGTGCCGCCGATGGTGTGGTAGCTGTCGCCCTTGGTCAGGATGACCCAGTCGCCTTTCTCGACCACGCCGCGAGCCAGCAGCTCGTCGATGGCCGCCTGGCTGACTTGCTCAGGTGGCAGGGATGCCGGGTCGAACGGGACGGTGTAGACGCCACGGAACATCGCCGCGCGGGCCTGGGTTTCACGATGCGGGGAGAACGCGTAGATCGGCACCGAGGAACGAATGCGCGACATGATCAACGGCGTGTAGCCACTTTCGGTGAGGGCGATGATCGCCTTGACGCCCGGGAAGTGGTTGGCGGTGTACATGGCGGCCAGGGCGATGCTCTGGTCGCAGCTTTCGAAGACCTTGCCGATGCGGTGGCTGGAGGTCTTGCTGGTCGGGTGCTTTTCCGCGCCGACGCAGATACGCGCCATCGCCTGCACAGCTTCCAGTGGGTACAGGCCGGCAGCACTTTCCGCCGAGAGCATCACGGCGTCGGTGTAGTCGAGCACGGCGTTGGCCACGTCGGACACTTCGGCGCGGGTCGGCATCGGGTTCTGGATCATCGACTCCATCATCTGGGTCGCAACGATCACCGCTTTGTTGTGGCGGCGTGCGTGCAGGATGATCTTCTTCTGGATACCCACCAGCTCGGCGTCGCCGATTTCCACGCCGAGGTCGCCACGGGCAACCATCACTGCGTCGGAAGCCTTGATCAGGCCATCGAGGGTTTCGTCGTCGGCCACGGCTTCGGCACGTTCGATCTTGGCCACCAGCCAGGCGGTGCCGCCGGCTTCGTCGCGCAATTGACGGGCGTATTCCATGTCGGCGGCGTCACGCGGGAAGGACACGGCGAGGTAGTCGACCTGCATTTCGGCGGCGAGCTTGATGTCGGCCTTGTCTTTTTCAGTCAGGGCCGGAGCGGTCAGGCCGCCACCACGACGGTTGATGCCCTTGTGGTCCGACAGCGGGCCGCCGATGGTCACGGTGCAATGCAGTTCGGTGGCGCTGGCGGTATCAACACGCATTACCACGCGGCCGTCGTCGAGCAGCAACTCGTCGCCAACGCCGCAGTCCTTGACCAGGTCCGGGTAGTCGATGCCGACCACTTGCTGGTTGCCTTCGGTCAGAGGATGGCTGGTGGAGAAGGTGAATTGATCACCGATCTTCAGCTCGATCTTCTTGTTGGCGAATTTGGCGATACGGATTTTCGGGCCTTGCAGGTCGCCCAGCAGAGCGACGAAGCGCCCGTGCTTGGCCGCGAGGTCACGGACCAGCTTGGCGCGAGCCTTGTGCTCGTCGGGGGTGCCGTGGGAGAAGTTCAGGCGGGCAACGTCCAGGCCAGCGAGAATCAGCTGTTCGAGAACTTCCGGCGAGTTACTGGCCGGGCCAAGGGTAGCGACGATTTTGGTACGACGGACGGACATGCAAAGACTCCTGAGTTCAAGCGCTGAGTGAGGCTACTATGCTGGGAAGTTGTAGTCATTGTTCGTTTGCACTACTTATTGGATTCTTTATTGAACACGCCGCACTGAAGATTTTTGCCGCCGGGTCGATACAAAGCCCAAGACAGGAGAACTCTCATGCGATTCGTGCTTTTAGCTGCCCTGGCCCTGAGTGTCGTGGGCTGTACCCGTTGGTCGATGGACCATCACCTGAACACCGCCTACCGTGCCTACGACGCCGGCAACTGCGAGCGGGTGATGCTCGAACTGTCCCAGGTCGATCGCAAGAGCCGGGCGCGGCGCTACATCCAGCCTGAAGTGTCGATGTTGCGTGGCCAGTGCCTGGAGCGGCAGAAGCTCTATGTCGATGCCGCCCAGACCTACCAGTTCATCATGGCGCAGTACCCGAACAATGAGTACGCCTACCGTGCCCGCGCGCGCCTGGAAACCTTGCAGTCGCTGGGCTGGTACCCGCCGCGCAGCGCCAGAAGCATTCCCGCGGCATTGTAATGTCGGGTCTCATTTAACCACTGGCCGTGTTTCAGCCTTGAGCTAGTCTCTAGTGAGACGTTTCAGCGGGTCGACCCTGGACGTCGTTGATACCTGAGAACGGCAGAAATAGCGCGAGCGCAACGCGGGGGCGTTCGCACCGTAATCGGGGACAGCGAGCTCGCTCTGCCGGCTCGTTGCGAAGCAGTAGTGCGACCCTGCTCAAGGGCCTTGGCAAAGCGATACTCAGTATGTTCACAGAACGCCGGATCGAGCGGCACCAGTTGCCGTATTTTCTCAAAGTCTTCAACCGTATCACCGACAAACCCATTGGCTACATCGGCAATGTCTCGGAAGACGGGCTGATGCTGATCAGTCAGTTGCCGCTGATGCTGGGGGCGGTCTTTGACTTGCGCCTGAAGATCCCCGACGGCGATGGAACCTGTCAGGTCATCGACCTGCGGGCCTGTTGCCTGTGGTGCCATGAAGACGCCACGCCCCATCATTACGACGCCGGGTTCGCCCTGCAGAATCCCCCGCCTGAATACGGCCAGATGGTCAGCGCGTTGCAGCGCTATTTCAGTTTTTATCCGGTCTCGGCATCGGCCTAGCCCCGGCCCCAGGCAGGGGCAGCGCTAAAGCACGCCAGCTTTCTTCCAACTCAGGTAACGGGTGACCAGTTCGGTGCCCAGCTCACCGGGACGGGTGTCCAGCACCGGCACGCCATGGGCGCTCAAGCGTTCATGCTGATCGGCCCGGGCGTTCAGGTAGTCCACCGTGCCGCAGTAGGCCAGGGCTTCGGGCAAGGTTTGCACCGGGACCTGACGTAGCCGGTCGAGGACTTCCTCGCGCAGGCTCGCCACCAGCACCCGGTGCTGTCGGCCCAGGCGCTGGACCGCGCCGAGCAGGGTTTCGTCGGCTTCATCGCGCAGGTTAGTCACCAGCACCACCAGTGCCCGGCGCTGCTGGCGGGCGAGCAGTTGGCTGGCGGCGGCCTGGTAGTCAGCAGGGCGCTGGCTGCTGTCCAGGTCATAGAGGTTATTGAGCAGCACGTTCAATTGACCGTTGCCCTTACTCGGGGGCAGGTAGCGCGCCTGCTCGGTGGCGAACGTCATCAGGCCGACCGCGTCGCCCTGGCGCAGGGCGATGTAGCTGAGCAGCAGGCACGCATTGAGGGCGTGATCGAAGTGCGACAACTCGCCCTCCTGACTACGCATCGAGCGACCGCAGTCGAGCATGAAGATGATCTGCTGGTCCCGTTCGTCCTGGTACTCCCGGGCAATCGGTGTGCGTTGTCGGGCCGTGGCTTTCCAGTCGATCTGGCGCAGGCTATCGCCTTCGCGAAACTCGCGCAGTTGATGAAACTCCAGTCCCAGCCCGCGCCGCTGGCGCTGGCGTACGCCCAGTTGGCTGAGCCAGTTGTCGACCGCCAGCAGTTGTGCGCCATACAGGTGGGCGAAATCCGGATAGACCCGGGTGCTGTCCTGCAACGTCAGGTACCTGCGGGCCGACCAAAGCCCCAAGGGCCCCGGCAGGTTGATTTCGCAACGCTCGAAACTGAAGTGCCCACGGCGCAAGGGGCGCAGTCGGTAGCTGAGTAGGTGAGTCTGGTCGGGATGCAGTTCGACCGTCTGGGGCAATCCCTCGAAGTCCAGGCCATCGGGAACATGATCGAACAGCTGCACGCTCAGGGGCTGTACGTAATCATGTTGCAGGCTGATCTGCACTTCGCTCCAGCGCCCCAGTGCCAGGCTGCCGGGCAGTTGCCGTTGCGCCCTGGGGGAGGGCCGGCGAATCAGGCGCGCAGCGTCGAGCAGGGCCAGCAGCAACAAAGCCAGCAACAATCCCCAGTTAATCGCCAGCAAGCTAGGTGCCACGTCGACGCCCAGGGCCCGGCAGGCGCCCAGCACGATGCTCAGCCCCAACAGGGTGGCGAGCCAGGCCAGCAGCAGACGGGTCGGCTTCATGGTCAGGGCTTCCCAGGGACGATCATCGTCATGGTGCTATTCACAATCTGGGCGCCGGAACCTGGTCAAGCATTAGCTTGAGTACCTGGTCGACGTCCAGCCCTTCGATGTCCAACTCCGGTGCAATCCGCACGCGGTGGCGCAGCACCGCCAGCGCGCAGCCCTTGATGTCATCCGGGATAACGAACTCACCGCCGCGCAGCAGTGCCCGCGCCCGGGCCACCCGCACCAGCGCGATGGAGGCTCGAGGACCGGCGCCCAGAATCAGCCCCGGCCAACTGCGGGTGGTGCGGGCCAGGCGTACGGCATAGTCCAGTACCTGCTCATCCAGCGGCAGGTCGCTGGCAATCCGTTGCAGGGCGAGGATGTCCTTGGCTTGCAGCAAAGTGCGCAGCGGTTGCACGTCGAGCATGTCAGCGCGGGTCGAGCGGCTGACCTGGCGCACCATGTCCAACTCCTGCTCGGCATCGGGGTAGTCCATGCGCACCTTGAGCATGAACCGATCGAGCTCGGCTTCCGGTAGCGGGTAGGTGCCTTCCTGTTCGATGGGGTTTTGCGTGGCCAGGACCATGAACGGCTGGGCGATCGGCAAGGCGCGACCTTCCAGTGTCACCTGGCGTTCCTGCATGGCTTCGAGCAAGGCGGCCTGGGTCTTGGCCGGGGCGCGGTTGATCTCGTCGGCCAGCAACAGGTTGGTGAACAGTGGGCCCTTGCGCAACTTGAACTGCTCGGTCTGCAGGTCGTAGACGGCATGCCCGGTGACGTCGCTGGGCATCAGGTCGGGGGTGAATTGAATCCGCGCGAAGTCGCCGCCAAAGCAGCGGGCCAGGGCGCGCACCAGCAAGGTCTTGCCCAGGCCCGGCACACCCTCGAGCAGCACATGGCCCCCGGCAATCAAGGCGCTCAACACATCGTCGATCACGCTTTCCTGGCCGATCACGGCCTTTCTCAATTCGACACGCAGGGCTTGCGCCAGTTGGCTGGCGCGTTGCCGTTGTTGCGCTGCGCGGGGTTGGCTAGGCGGTTCGAAGGCTTCACTCATAAGGCATTCCTGAGGGTTTGCAGGTGGGCGACCTGGCGGCTGAATTCGCTGCTGGACAGTCGTCGTTTCGCCAAGGGACCGAGCAACTGGCCAATGGTGTCGGCCGGGTGGCCGGTCAAGCGTGCGATGACCTGCCATTGTTCGGCAGTTTCCAGCTGTTCCAGGCCCGGGTGCCGCTGCCGGGCGCGGCGTTGCACATCGTGTTGCAGGCCTTGCAGAAGGCTGTGTTGCCCGGCGTTGCGCAGCAGGAAATCAGCACTGGCGCCCACGTGCTCCTGCAACTGCCGGCGAGCCTTGGTCGCTGGGGCGATTAATGGGCCCTGGCGCCAGCCGACGTGCCAGCACCACAGGCCAAGCAATGCAGCGAGAGCCACCAGCGCCTGGGGGAAATAGCGCAGCAACAGGGTGAGCAGGTGGTCGTGGTCAATGTCGAACAGCAGGGTGACTTCGGTGTCGGCGTTCAGGTACCAGAGCAGCCAGGCGTTGTCATAGTGGCCGATGTTGGGGTTTTTCCACAGGTCGGCATCGGTGATCACCGTGATCAGGCCTTCGCCGTAGGGCAGTTGCATCATGTGCGTGGCCAGGGCGCTGTTGGCCCAGGCCTGGGCCAGGTTGTGCGGGTCTTCGAGGTGGAACTGCGGATCGAAGCTGGCATAGGCCGGCGCTTGTTCGTCTTCCAGGTAAAGCTTGGTCAGCGTGGGATAGGGGTCTGTCGTAGCCTCGGGCGGTGGTTCCTTGAGGTCCTTGCTCATGGATTGCTGCACCTGGACCCGGTCCAGCAGCAGGTCGGCGCTTTTGCCGGCCTTGGCGTCCCACAGGGCCTCGGCAACCAGCAGCAGGCGGCCGCCGGCGTGGGCCCAGGCCAGCACTTGCTCGACCTGCGCCGGGGTCATGTCGACACGCTCCCCCAGGAGCAACAGGCTGTGTTGCCGGGAGGGCAGCGGGGGCAGGGTCTCGAGGCTGTTGGCGTGGCTGACGCGCAGCCCTTGCTGGCGCAAAAAGTGCTCGGCGGCCAGGTACGGGTTGGCCTGGGCTTCGGGGGAGGGGCCGTGGTCGATGGTTTCTGCATAGGGCGTGGCCTGTAGGAACAGGTAGACCGCGACCGCCGCTAGCAGCCCGGCCAGCAGTGTGCCGAGAACCATCTGCAGCCGGTTCATTGACCCACTCCGTGGCCGAACAGCGCGCGCCAACCTGCGCAGAGTTGTGTTTGCAGGGCGAGTGGCGGGACGCGGTGACCGTAGGCGATATTTTGCCAATGCACGGTGAGGGTGCTGCTGAAGGCATGCAGTTGCGGCTGCTGCAGACGCTGGACATGGTCCAGCACCTGGCCTTCGGTGTCGGCACTGGTCAACGGCAACGCGTAGTCGTGCAGCAAGCGCACCAGCAGCGCCCGATACAGCAAGCCGAGGGCCTCACGGGGCTGGCTCGCCCAGAGCCGCTCGACCTCGGCGGCGACGTCGTCCGGCAGGGAGTCACGACCTAGGTCGAGGCCGAACAGTTGCGCCGGCAGCGGGCGCTGGGGGCTGAGTTGAGGTGCCGGGCGGCGGCTGACGAAGGTCTGCAGCCACTCGCGGTAGCGCCAGGCCAGTAACACCAGCAGGCCGATGACCGTCGTCCACAACAGGACTTCGATGATGGACGCCAGGCTGGCCAAGCGCGGGCTGTCGAACAACTCGAGCAACGCCTTGAGCCAGCCGGGTGCCTGGCCCGCCTGGGTTCGTTCGGGCTCGCCGTCACCCAAGCGATAGCGGGTCAGGGTCTCGGTGTTCTTGAACGGCGGGGCGTCGAGTATGGCATTGATGGCGCTGCTGGCAGCCTGGCTGTTGAGGGGTTGCTGGAGCAGGCGCGGGCTGGCGGGCGCGGCGCTCGATTCGGCGGCCAGCAGCGGTTGCCCGGCAGGCCCTACCAGCAGCAGGCCGAGCATCAGCACGCTGGCGACCACCGCGCTCAGGCGTTGGCGCAAGCGCCGGAATACCAGCTCGATGTCCCAGGCTTCCAGCGTGGTGCGCCGGTTCAGGTACAGGCTGAAACCACAGGCCACATACACCGGTTCCCAGACGATCAGGATCAGCACGTACAGCGCGTTACTCAGGTGCTCAAGCCACAGCCAGTCCTGAGCGCTGCTGGCGATCATGGTTTGCCAATCCCAATCCAGTTCGATCTGCCCAGGCAGGAACAGGTAGAACAGGCTGATGGTGCCGATCCACAGCACGCTTTCCAGCAGCATCCCAATGAGTGTCAGCCAGCGCGCTGCCCCGGCGTCGCGTTGCTGCAACACCGCCAGGCGCTGCTGGCGCGCCACGCCGCCAAGTCCCTCTAGCTGCAGCACCGGCAAGGTGAAGCTGCGGCTCAGGCTCAGGCGTCGCCAGGTCAGGCTGGCGAGCAACTGTGGCTTTAGCAGGCGTGGCCATTGGCGCAAGGCCTGCTGCACGCTGGGCGCCTGGCCGAACAACGCGCTGGAAAGGATGTACAACGGCAGGCGCTCGAACGCCGGCTTCAGCCACCAGAACAGCCCCAGGGCGAGTGCGGGGGATTCCCACAGCAGCACGCTGAGCAGGACAAACACTGGCACGGTGACCAGCGCCCAACTGCCCATCAGCACCCGGCGATGACGCTGGCTCAGCAGGATCCCCAGGTCCATGGCTTCCCAGGTGGTGCGTGGGCGAATCACGACGCTGGCGTCATTCAGGCGCATGGCGACCCCGTCCCGCACCGAACAGGTAGAGCCCCACCAGTAACCACAGGGCCGCCCCGACCAGGTATTTGCTCAGCGGCGCCGGCCCAGTGCGTGCCGACCAATAGGCCTCGATGAACGCAGCAATCAGCAGGAACAGCATCACCCCGCAAATCATCAGCACGCTCTTGCGCGCGGCCAGGCGCAGGGCTTCACCACGGGGTAGCCGCCCGGGGGCGATCAGCGCCCAGCCCAGTTGCAAGCCCGCCGCACCGGCCAGGGCGATGGCGCTGAGTTCAAAGGCACCGTGGCCGACGACGAACGACCAGAAGCTTTCGCCGTAGCCGATGCGCGTCAGGTGGCCGGCGATGGCCCCGATCAGCAGCCCGTTGAACATCAGGAAAAACACACTGCCCAGGCCAAACAGCAGGCCGCTGGCGAAGGTCTGAAAGGCTATGCCGATGTTGTGCATGATGTAGTAGCCGAACATCACCCAGTTATCGCTGGCGGCGCGCTCGGTGTCGCGGCCCAGGTGTCCGGCGGCCGGGTCGTACATACCTTGCATCTGCGCGACCTGATCGCCCGGCATGATGCTGTAGACCAGGTCGGGAAACAGGTACACCAACAAGGCGGTGCCCAGCAGCGAGCCGAAAAACAACAAGCCGGCCGCCAGCACGAACGGCCATTGCTCACGCACCAGGCGCGGAAAGCCGGCCAGGACAAAGGCTAGCAACTGGGCGCCGAGGTGGCTGCGATGGCGGTACAACTGCTGGTGTCCGCGCAGCACGAGGTGCTGCAAGGGGTCGACCAGGTAACTGCTGTAGCCGCGCTCCTGCGCCAGCGCCAGGTGTTGGCACAGGCGCCGATAGTCCCTGGGGAATGCGCGGGCCTCCTCGGCGCTGGCCTTGCCGCGCTCCAGTAGATCGAGCCGGTGGGCGAACTGCTGCCAGTGGGCTTGATGGCGGATTTCGAACTGGCTTTGCTTCATGTCGGCCCCAACAAGCCACGGGCGATGCCATTGAGCTCGGCGACTGCCTGCGTCGGCGCGACCTGCAGCGGCTCGGCGAGCAGCGTCGCCAGTTCAGTGACCCGTGCGCTGGAAAGCTGCGCCTGGCGTTCGGCAAAACCCAGCACTGCGCGTTGCTCATTCAGGCTCAAGGTAAAAGGCGCGCGCAGGGGCTGGGCGGCTGGCAACTGCGGGCAGTGTACCGGCTGTTCGCGATAGATCACCAGGGTGCCGGCGGCCATGTCGCCCAGGCGCTTGAAGGTCGGATGCTGCAGGCAACTAATGGCGCCCAGGGCGTAGCCCAGGGGCAGCATGTCGACGAACCGCAGTAGGTTGCGGATCAGCGAGGCCGACCAGCCGACCGGGGTACCGTCGTCCTGCACCACGCGCAATCCCAGCAGTTGTTTTCCGGGCGAACGGCCTTGGTTGAGGACTTCGAACAGCACCATGTACCACCAACTGACGACAAACAGCAGCAGCGAGCCCAGCCCCATACCCAGCTTGCCGAGAAACCCCAGGCCGAGGAACAGCAGGCCCAGTACCAGGGCGCGCAGCCCAAGGTCGATGGCAAATGCCAGGGCGCGGGGCGGCAACCCGGCCGGGCGCAGTGGCAAGTCGATGCCTTCGGGCGTTTCGACCTGGTACCGCGTATCCAGAGGCGGGGGCAGCGGTGCTTTCCTTGGCAGTGCTGAGGTAGGGATCATGGGCAGCCTGGTGATGGAGCCAGTTCGGGACGTTACCTGGGCTCGATGCTAGCAGCCTTCGCCAGCGCAAACGACCTGTGTCTGGGCGATCCTGACTTTGCCACGTAACGTTCTAAAGCAAGATAGCTGGCCGGCGCAGCGCTTGAGCGCCTAGACTTCGTCGGTCTCAAGTTCAGGAACAGCCCGTGACCTCTATCTTCTGGTACGACTACGAAACCACCGGGATCACCCCGCGCTGCGACCGCCCGCTGCAAGTGGCCGGGATCCGCACCGACTTCGAACTCAACGAGATCGATGCGCCGGTCAATCTCTACTGTCAGCCCAGTGACGACATCCTGCCGCATCCGGCCGCCTGCGCGATCACCGGGATCACCCCGAGTCGCCTGGCCGAGCAAGGTTTGAGCGAGGCGGATTTCATGACCCGGGTGCATGCCCAACTGGCAGCTCCAGGGACCTGCGGCGCCGGTTACAACACCTTGCGTTTCGACGATGAAATGACGCGCTACAGCTTGTACCGCAATTTTTTCGACCCCTATGCTCGCGAATGGCAGGGCGGCAACAGCCGCTGGGACCTGATCGACGTGGTGCGTGCGGCCTATGCATTACGCCCGGACGGCATCGCCTGGCCGCAGGAAGAAGGGCGTGTCACGCTCAAGCTCGAACGCCTGACGGTCGCCAACGGCCTGGACCACGGCCAGGCCCACGAAGCCTTGTCCGATGTGCGCGCCACCATTGCCCTGGCGCGGCTGATTCGTGACCGTCAGCCCAAGCTCTATGACTGGCTGTTCAAGTTGCGCAGCAAACAAAAAGTCATGGACCAGATTCGCCTGCTGCAACCGATGGTGCATATCTCCGGGCGCTTTTCTGCCGAGCGCAGTTATGTGGGCGTCGTCCTGCCGCTGGCCTGGCATCCGCGCAATCGTAATGCACTGATTGTCTGCGACCTGCACCTGGACCCCGAGGGCCTGCTGGCAGATGACGTCGAAACCCTGCGTCAGCGCCTGTACACCCGCCATGCGGATTTGCCCGAGGGGGCGCTTGCGGTGCCGCTCAAACTGATTCACATCAACCGCTGCCCGGTAGTGGCGCCGTTGTCGGTATTGCGGGCCGAGGATCAGCAACGACTGCAATTGGACATGGCGCTGTATCAGGCGCGCGCGCTGCGGCTAAGTGACGCACAGGAACTTTGGCGAGATAAAGTTCCAGCCATTTATGCCCAGGACGACTTCACCCCCAGCGATGACCCTGAGCAACAGTTGTACGATGGTTTCATTGGTGACCGTGACCGACGTTTATGCGAGCAAGTGAGAGCGGCCGACCCACAGCAATTAGCGCAAGAACAATGGCCGTTCGATGATGAACGTTTACCGGAATTATTATTTCGATATCGCGCGCGTAACTTCCCCGAGACCTTGAATGAACAGGAGCAAGAACGCTGGAAATTATTTTGCCAGCAGCGTTTGAGCGATGCTCGATGGGGAGCGCCCAATACCGTGCAGGCATTTGATCAAGCCTGCGAGCAATGGTCGCAGAATGCCGCGGGCGGAACGCTTGAGGTTCTGCAGGAATGGCGCGAGTACGTGGCGCTATTGCGCAAACGTTTGGATATTTGAAATGCCCTGATGAAATGTGTTGAATAACATGGATAAAAAAACGCCAGCGAAAGCTGGCGTTTTTTTGTTCGCAAGTGAACCTGCGAGACGGGTCGCGGCTTAGCCCAGCAGGGTTGCCCAGCCTTCAACCACGTCGCCGCCCCACTTGGCTTTCCACTCTTTCAGAGTCTTGTGGTTGCCACCTTTGGTTTCGATGACTTCGCCGTTGTGCGGGTTCTTGTATTGTTTAACCTTGCGTGCACGCTTGGTGCCGGTAGTTTTCACTGCGCCGCGTGGGGCTTTAACTTTAGATTCCGGATCCAGCAGGGCGATGATATCGCGCAGGGATTTGGAGTATTCGCCCATCAGGGTGCGCAGTTTGCCTTCGAATTCCAGCTCGGTTTGCAGTTTGTCGTCTTGGGACAGGTTCTTCAAACGGGCTTGCAGCTCTTTGATAGCTTCTTCGGTGGCGCGGTATTCGTTGATCAGGGACATGAGGACTACCTTATGTTAGGCACAGGATGCAGGGGACAGTGGCGCAATAATAGTCAGGGTGTTTCATCAAGTAAACATATAAGCGAACTTTTATTTGATTTGATTAGAGTCAATGGCAGACAAATACACTGACAGTTAAAACATCAGCGGTAATGATCACAGTTATTCACAAAGGCCTTCTTGCGTATTCTCACAAGGCGTCCTGCGCCAGCATGCAGTGCTGCTAATCGGTCGACGACGGCCTGCTTGCGCAGGCGGCAGATGGGACAATTGCTGATCAATACTGCAGTTTTGCTGCGCAATCGCTAGAATGGCGGCCTTTGCGAAGTTCTGGAGTTTTCCCCCTATGCGCACTTTTCGGCTAGTGATCGCTTGCCCGGACGGCGTCGGCATCGTTGCTAAGGTCAGTAACTTTCTGGCGTCACACAATGGCTGGATCACTGAAGCGAGCCATCACTCGGACAATCTCAGTGGCTGGTTCTTCATGCGTCACGAAATTCGGGCCGACTCCTTGCCGTTTGGTCTGGAGGCCTTTCGTGAGGCATTTGCCCCGATCGCCGAAGAGTTCTCGATGAACTGGCGTATCACCGACACCGCGCAGAAAAAACGCGTGGTGTTGATGGCCAGCCGTGAATCCCACTGCCTGGCCGACCTGCTGCACCGCTGGCACAGCGACGAGCTGGACTGCGAAATTTCCTGTGTGATCTCCAACCACAACGACCTGCGCAGCATGGTCGAGTGGCACGGCATTCCTTACTACCATGTGCCGGTGGATCCGCAGAACAAAGAGCCGGCGTTTGCCGAAGTGTCGCGCCTGGTCAAACAGCACGATGCTGAAGTGGTGGTGCTGGCGCGCTACATGCAAATCCTGCCGCCTGAGCTGTGCAGCGAGTACGCGCACAAGGTGATCAACATCCACCACAGCTTCCTGCCGTCGTTCGTGGGGGCCAAGCCTTACCACCAGGCGTCGATGCGTGGTGTGAAGCTGATTGGCGCCACTTGCCACTACGTCACCGAAGAGCTGGACGCCGGTCCGATCATCGAGCAGGACGTGGTGCGCGTCAGCCACAGCGATAGCATCGAAGACATGGTGCGTTTCGGCCGTGACGTCGAGAAGATGGTGTTGGCCCGCGGCCTGCGCTATCACCTGGAAGACCGCGTGCTGGTGCATGGCAACAAGACCGTGGTGTTCTGATTCGCCGCCGACAGGCACGAGGGCCTCAAGCGTTGTACGCTTGAGGCCCTTTTTTATTGAAGGTGCGGACCATGAGCGATCCACTGGACAAGGCCACCTCCACAGCCCCCGCCACCCTGGGTGAAGGCTGCCTGAGCCGTTACGACCCCGATGACTTGAGTAGCGAGGACGGCACCGAGTTTCCCGGTGCGGCCGAGTTGTGGCAGCAGTTACAGGACCAGCCGGAACCTGAAGGCAAGTCCTGACAGATCCTGCCAGCGCATTCAGATACGGAAACTGCCCACCAGTTGCTTGAGGCGCGCCGCCTGTTGTTCCAGGTCGGAGCAGGCCCGCAAGGTCGACTGCAGGTTTTCCACACCTTCCTGATTGAGGGTGTTGATCTCGGTGATGTCCACGTTGATCGACTCCACCACGGCAGTCTGTTCCTCGGTGGCCGTGGCCACCGACTGGTTCATGCCGTCAATCTCGCCAATGCGCAGGGTCACGCTGTTCAGGCGCTCCCCGGCGAGGTTGGCGATCTCCACGCTGTCCTGGCTATGGCGCTGGCTGTCGCCCATGGTGCTGACCGACTCGCGGGCGCCGACCTGCAGCTCCTCGATCATGGTCTGCACCTGTTGCGCCGACTCCTGGGTGCGGTGCGCCAGGTTGCGCACCTCATCGGCCACCACTGCAAAACCGCGTCCGGCCTCACCGGCCCGTGCGGCCTCGATCGCCGCGTTGAGCGCCAGCAGGTTGGTTTGCTGGGAGATGCTGGTGATCACTTCGAGAATCTGCCCGATGTTCACGGTCTTGCTGTTGAGCGACTCGATGTTGCTGCTGGAAGCGCTGAGCATGCTCGACAGTTGATTCATCGCGGCGATGCTGCGATCGACCACTTGCTGGCCATCCTCGGCCAGGCTGCGGGCATCGCTGGCCTGGTGCGATGCTTGCGCGGCGTTGCGCGCGATTTCCTGGGTGGCGGCGCCCAACTGGTTGATGGCGGCCGCGACGCTGTTGGTGCGGCTCGATTGTTCATCGCTGTTGAGCATCGACGAGTTCGAGGCGCTGACCACCCGCAAGGCCACTTCGTTGACCTGCTCGGTGGCTGACGAGACTTCGCGGATCGAGCCGTGGATGCGCTCGACGAAGCGGTTGAACGCAACGCCCAGGGTGCCGAATTCATCATGGTTCTGGATGGTCAGGCGGCGGGTCAGGTCGCCCTCACCGTCGGCGATGTCCTGCATGGCGCGGGTCATGACGTGCAATGGCTGGATCAACAAGCGGATCAGCATGCCGAGCAGGGCGATGATCACGGTCACGGCAATCACCGTGGCGACTATTGCCGAAGTGCGGAACTCGCTGAGCATCGCGAAGGCGGTGTCCTTGTCCACGGACAGGCCGATGTACCAGTTGACCGATGGCAGGCCCTTGATCTGGCTGAAGGTGAAAATGCGCGTCTTGCCGTCCACCTCGACTTCGCTGAAGTCGCTGCCGATGCGCGGGGTGCTGTGCGGATAAGCCTCGCTGAGGGACTTCATCACCAGGGATTTGTCCGGGTGCACCAGGATCTTGCCGTCGGCGTTGACCAGGAAGGCATAACCCATGCCGTCGAAGTCCACGGCCTTGAGGTTGTCGATCAGGGTCTGCAGGCTCAGGTCGCCGCCCACCACCCCGACATTGCTGCCGGCTTTTTTCGAGGCGCTGGCAATGGAAATAATGGTCTGGCCGGTGGCCGCATCGACATACGGTTCGGTCAGCGTGGCGCTGGCGCTGTTCTGCGCGCCGGTGTACCAGGGCCGTCCACGCGGGTCGAAGCCGTCGGGCATTTTCACATCGGGACGGATGGTGAAGCTGCCACCGGCATTGCCCAGATAGGAGGCCATGAAGGTCGAAGTCAGGGCTTTTTGTTCCAGCAGCTCGGCGACGTGCGCATCATCGGCATTGATGGCGATGTTCTGCGCCAGGTTATCGATCAGAAGAATGCGCCCGGACAGCCAGGTCTGAATGTTGCTCGCGGTGACATCCCCCATTTCATTGAGGTAGCTGTCGAGGTCCTGGCGAATTGCATTGCGCTGCAGATAATCGTTGTACAGCGTAAATGTGGCGAACGCGGCAATGACGATAAGGGCGGCGGCAAGCAGGATTTTGTGGCTGAAGCGCAGATTGTTGTTCATGGCTTGTGGTGTCCGCTAATGTCTTATTGTGTGGGGCGTGTTGCGACAAAAAAGCGCGCACGATAGGCGCTGTGGCACATAAGCTGATATTTCCGTGGATCCTTAGGGAATTATCTGACCTGATATTCAGTCTGGTCTCTCGCTTATCTCTATCGGCTGTGTAGGACCAAAGCTTAATCATGGGTGACAAAATGCCTGATTCATTAAAACTCGTTATTGGCGCCGACCTTCAGGGCCAGCCGATTGCCCAGGCCATGCGCCTGGCCAACCGCCACGGATTGGTGGCGGGCGCCACCGGGACCGGGAAGACCGTCACCCTGCAACGCCTGGCAGAGGCGTTCAGTGATGCCGGGGTCGCGGTGTTTGCCGCTGACATCAAGGGCGACCTCTGCGGGCTGGGGGCGGCGGGCAATCCCCAGGGCAAGGTGGCCGAGCGGATTGCCGGCATGCCATGGCTCAACTACCAGCCGGCGGCCTATCCAGTGACGTTGTGGGATATCCACGGGCAGTCTGGTCATCCGTTGCGTACAACCTTGAGTGAAATGGGCCCGTTGTTGCTCGGCAGCCTGCTGGAATTGACGGACAGCCAGCAGTCGGCGCTGTATGCCGCCTTCAAGGTGGCCGATCGCGAGGGCTTGTTGCTGCTCGACCTCAAGGACCTCAAGGCCCTGCTCAACCACCTCAAGGACAACCCCGAGCTGCTCGGCGATGACGCCGCTCTGATGACCACCGGCTCCAGCCAGGCGCTGTTGCGGCGCCTGGCCACCCTGGAGCAGCAGGGCGCCGAGGCGCTGTTCGGCGAGCCGGCGTTGCAACTGCAGGACATCCTCGCCCCGGCCAGCGATGGCCGCGGGCGCATCCATCTGCTGGATGCCAGCCGCCTGGTGCATGAGGCGCCGAAGGTCTATGCGACCTTCCTGCTGTGGTTGCTGGCCGAACTGTTCGAGCAACTGCCGGAGCGCGGCGACGCCGAGAAACCGCTGCTGGCGTTGTTTTTCGACGAGGCGCACTTGCTCTTTGCCGGCACGCCCAAGGCCTTGCAGGAACGTTTGGAGCAGGTGGTGCGGTTGATCCGTTCCAAGGGCGTGGGGGTGTATTTCGTCACCCAGTCGCCGGGCGATTTGCCGGATGACGTGCTGGCCCAGTTGGGTTTGCGCATCCAGCACGGGTTGCGGGCATTTACCGCCAAGGAGCAGAAATCCCTGAAGGCGGTGGCGGACGGTTTCCGCCCCAACCCGGCGTTCAGCGCACTGCAAGTGCTGACCGACCTGGGGATTGGCGAGGCATTGGTCGGGACCCTGCAAGAGAAGGGCACGCCGGAGATGGTCCAGCGGGTGCTGGTGGCACCGCCGCAATCGCGTATCGGGCCATTGAGCGAAGCTGAGCGTGCCGCGCTGATTGCCAACTCACCGTTGGTCGGGCGTTACGACAAGCCGATCGACCGCGAGTCGGCCTATGAAGTGCTGGTGGGGCGCAAGGGCCTGGCGCCGGAGGCCGAGGCCGTGCCGGACAAGCCGGCGGCAGAGGAGCCGAGCTTCACTGAGCAGGCCGGCGAGTTTCTCGGCACCGCCGCCGGGCAAGCGCTGAAGTCGGCGATGCGCCAGGCGGCTAACCAGTTGGGCCGGCAGTTGGTGCGCGGGTTGATGGGGTCGTTGCTGGGGGGCAGCAAGCGTCGCTGACGGTGTTTGTCGGAGCGCCGGGCGGCGCTCCGCTTGCTCGTGATGGCTTTCGCCGTGTCACCGCAAAGGTGGCGGGTCTAGCGTTATCGCTAGCCTGCTCCCACCTTCATAAATGAATTGTGCTCAGGCCTTGGGCTTGGCGTGTGCCGCCAGGCGCTCCAGGGCTGCTCGCAGATTGGGATCGGTAATCCCGTCAGCCGTGGCCTGGATGGTGGCCGCCGCGTCACTGGACAGGTCCATGGTGTGGCCGGCCGCTCCTTGCTGCACGGTGGGCGGTTGAACCTTGAACAGAATCCGCGTCAGGCTGGCGAACTCGTCGAAGGCCTGCAATTGACGTTGCAGGCGTTTTTGCTGGTAGCGCAAGCGGGTGGCCCAGTGTCCGTCGGTGACGATCAACAGCAGGCTGCCTTCGCGCCAGGAGGCGACGTGGCAATGTTCGCGGGCTGCCGGCTGCAATTGGCTTTCGAGCAAGCGCTGCAGATGACCCAGGCGTTGTGCGTGGCCAAATATGGCTTTTAACGGTTTGGCTTCGCGTAGCAGAACGGCGGGTGCTCTGGCCGTAAGAGGGCGAAATGCCATGATCAGACACCTGAAGTAACAGAGCCGCCATGGTAGCAGAAAGCGCCGGATCCGCCCGAGCCATTGCTTTGTTACCGCTTTACTCATTAAATCAATGAGTAACTTCTGCTGCAAATGGCTTGAAGTTCAGTAAAAAGCCCTTATTTTAAGTGAGCCCCGTCACAACGCTGTGCCAGCATCGTGGAATAACGCCACTTTCCTCACCATCGTTTCCGGGTAGAATGCTCGTTCGCATGCGGCCATGAGGGCTGCTCGGGCGACTCACGGGGCCGCCCTCCATCCCTTTAGTGTGGAAGATCCTGCCGATATGTTTGCGCCTTTGTTAAAGAAACTTTTTGGAAGCAAGAATGAGCGTGAAGTCAAACGCATGCTCAAGACGGTGCAACTCGTCAATGCCTTCGAAGAGCGAATGGTGGCCCTTTCGGACGATCAATTGCGTGCCAAGACAGACGAGTTCAAGGCCCGCTTCGCCAAAGGGGAGACCCTCGACAAGCTGCTGCCAGAGGCCTTTGCGGTAGCCCGCGAAGCCGGCAAGCGCGTCATGGGCATGCGCCACTTCGACGTCCAGTTGATCGGCGGCATGACCTTGCACGAAGGCATGATTGCCGAAATGCGTACCGGTGAAGGCAAGACCCTGGTGGCGACACTGGGCGTTTACCTCAACGCACTGTCCGGCAAAGGCGTGCACGTGGTCACGGTGAACGACTACCTGGCCCGCCGCGATGCCAACTGGATGCGTCCGCTCTATGAATTCCTCGGCCTGACGGTCGGCGTGGTCACGCCGTTCCAGCCGCCGGAAGAAAAGCGCGCGGCCTACGCCTGCGACATCACCTACGGCACCAACAACGAATTCGGTTTCGACTACCTGCGCGACAACATGGCGTTCAGCATGGAAGAAAAATTCCAGCGCGAACTCAATTTTGCCGTGATCGACGAAGTCGACTCGATCCTCATCGACGAAGCCCGTACCCCACTGATCATTTCCGGTCAGGCCGAAGACAGCTCCAAGCTCTACATCGAGATCAACAAGCTGATCCCGCAACTGGAACTGCATGTCGAGGAAGTGGAAGGCGTCGTCACCAAGGCCGGTCACTACAGCGTCGACGAGAAGACCCGCCAGGTCGAACTCAACGAAGCCGGTCACCAATACATCGAAGAAGTGCTGACCCGCATCGGCCTGCTGGCTGAAGGCGAGAGCCTGTACTCGGCGCACAACCTGGGCCTGTTGACCCACGTGTATGCCGGCCTGCGCGCACACAAGCTGTTCCACCGCAACATCGAATACATCGTGCAGGATGGCCAGGTAGTCCTGGTCGACGAACACACCGGCCGTACCATGCCGGGCCGTCGTTTGTCCGAAGGCCTGCACCAGGCCATCGAGGCCAAGGAAAACCTGAACATCCAGGCCGAGAGCCAGACCCTGGCATCGACCACCTTCCAGAACTACTTCCGTCTGTACAACAAACTGTCCGGCATGACCGGTACAGCCGACACCGAAGCGTTCGAATTCCATCAGATCTATGGCCTGCAGGTCATGGTCATCCCGCCGAACAAGCCGCTGGCGCGTAAAGACTACAACGACCTGGTGTTCCTCACCGCGGACGAGAAGTACGCCGCCATCGTCACCGACATCAAGGAAAGCATGGCCGCGGGGCGCCCGGTTCTGGTGGGCACCGCGACCATCGAAACTTCCGAGCACATGTCGCGCTTGCTCGATAAGGAAGGCATCGAGCACAAGGTTCTGAACGCCAAGTTCCACGAAAAGGAAGCCGAGATCATTGCCCAGGCCGGTCGCCCAGGCGCGCTGACCATTGCCACCAACATGGCCGGTCGTGGTACCGACATCCTGTTGGGCGGTAACTGGGAAGTGGAAGTGGCTTCCCTGGAAAACCCGACGCCGGAACAGATCGCCCAGATCAAGGCCGACTGGCAGAAGCGTCACCAGCAAGTGCTCGAGTCGGGCGGCCTGCAGGTGATTGCCTCGGAACGTCACGAATCGCGCCGTATCGACAACCAGTTGCGTGGTCGTGCCGGTCGTCAGGGTGATGCCGGCTCCAGCCGCTTCTACCTGTCGCTGGAAGACAGCCTGATGCGTATTTTTGCCTCTGACCGGGTGAAAAACTTCATGAAGGCCCTGGGCATGCAGCCTGGCGAAGCGATCGAGCACCGCATGGTGACCAACGCCATCGAAAAGGCCCAGCGCAAGGTTGAAGGTCGTAACTTCGACATCCGCAAGCAATTGCTGGAGTTCGACGACGTCAACAACGAACAGCGTAAAGTGATCTATCACATGCGTAACACGTTGCTGGCCGCCGACAACATCGGTGAGACCATCGCCGACTTCCGCCAGGACGTACTCAACGCCACCGTTTCGGCGCACATTCCTCCGCAGTCGCTGCCTGAGCAGTGGGACGTTGCCGGTCTGGAAGCAGAGCTGGAAAGCGGTTTCGGGGTGAAGCTGCCGATCCAGCAATGGCTCGACGAAGACGATCACCTGTACGAAGAGACCCTGCGCGAGAAGCTGATGCAGGAGCTGATCGCCGCCTACAACGAAAAAGAAGACCAGGCAGGCGCCGAAGCCCTGCGTACCTTCGAGAAGCAAATCGTGCTGCGCGTGCTGGACGACCTGTGGAAAGACCACCTGTCGACCATGGACCACTTGCGTCACGGTATCCACCTGCGTGGCTACGCCCAGAAGAACCCGAAGCAGGAATACAAGCGCGAGTCGTTCACGCTGTTCTCCGAGCTGCTGGATTCGATCAAGCGCGACTCGATCCGGGTCCTGTCCCACGTTCAGGTACGCCGCGAAGATCCGATCGAAGAAGAGCAACGCCTGCGTCAGGAAGCCGAGGCGCTGGCCGCCCGCATGCAGTTCCTGCACGACGAAGCGCCTGGCCTGGAGCAACCGGAACTGTTGGGTGAAGAGGTCGATGTGGCCCTCGCCACCGCGCCGGTACGCAACGAGCAGAAGCTGGGCCGCAACGAGCTGTGCTACTGCGGTTCGGGCAAGAAGTTCAAGCATTGCCACGGGCAGATCCAGTAAAACCCGTCGTCAACGCTGAAATACCCGCGCCGCGACCGGCATCAGCCGTCGCGGCGTTTTACCATTCGAAGCACCAACGCCGCGCGCCGAAAAGCGTGGCGATCCGGGTGCAGACATTATCTAGTGAGGAGCGCATTCATGGCTGTTGGTCTTGGTCCTTTGCCTACGTTGCACCCGGTTGCCGGTTTTGAACTCGGTATCGCTTCGGCTGGCATCAAGCGCCCTGGGCGCAAGGATGTCGTGGTCATGCGCTGTGTCGAAGGCTCGACCGTCGCCGGGGTGTTCACCTTGAACGCCTTCTGCGCCGCGCCGGTGATCCTGGCCAAGCAACGGGTCCAGGGCGCGGTGCGTTACCTGCTGACCAACACCGGCAACGCCAACGCTGGCACCGGTGAGCCGGGCCTGGCGGCCGCCGAGCGGACCTGCGCCAAACTGGCCCAACTGACCGGCGTCGACGCGAGCCAAGTGCTGCCGTACTCCACTGGGGTGATCGGCGAACCGCTGCCGGTGGAGAAAATCGAAGGCGCGTTGCAGGCGGCCCTCGATGACCTGTCGCAAAACAACTGGGAAGCCGCGGCCACCGGGATCATGACCACTGACACCCTGCCCAAGGGCGCCAGCCGGCAGTTCCAGCACGACGGCGTGACCATCACCGTAACCGGCATCAGCAAAGGCGCCGGGATGATTCGTCCGAACATGGCGACCATGCTGGGCTACATCGCCACCGACGCCAAGGTGTCCCGCGAAGTGCTGCAGAACCTGCTGCTGGACGGCGCGAACAAGTCGTTCAACCGCATCACCATCGATGGCGATACCTCGACCAACGACTGCTGCATGCTGATCGCTACCGGCCAGGCGGCCCTGCCGGAAATCACCGAGGCCAGCGGTCCGTTGTTCGCGGCGCTCAAGCAAGCGGTGTTCGAGGTGTGCATGGACGTGGCGCAGGCCATCGTGCGTGACGGCGAAGGGGCGACCAAGTTCGTCACCGTGGAAGTCAACGGCGGTGGCAATCACCAGGAATGCCTGGACGTCGGCTACACCGTGGCGCACTCGCCGCTGATCAAGACCGCGCTGTTCGCCTCCGACCCGAACTGGGGCCGGATCCTCGCCGCCGTCGGCCGTGCCGGCGTGCCGGACCTGGACGTGAGCAAGATCGACGTGTTCCTTGGCGAGGTGTGCATCGCCAGCCGTGGCGCACGCGCAGCCAGCTACACCGAAGCCCAGGGCTCGGCGGTGATGCAGCGTGAGGAAATCACCATTCGCATCGAACTGGGCCGTGGTGACTGCAGCGAAACGATCTGGACCACCGACCTGTCCCACGAATACGTGAAGATCAACGCCGAATACCGCACCTGACGCACTCCGGGCAGGCCTTGCTCCTCCTATAGGAGCAAGGCCTGCCCGCGATGGAGGCCGCAGGCCTCCCACTTGTCCCCTCAGCCAAAGGTCCCCGAACATGAGCTACCACCTGATCATCGGCGACAAACTACATTCCTCCTGGTCCCTGCGCGGTGCCCTGGCACTGGATCTCGCTGGCGCGACCTACACCGAAGAACTGATCAAACTCAACCAGCCCGATACCCGCGAGCGGTTGCTCAAGCATTCGCCGACGGCCAAGGTGCCTCTGCTCAAGACCGAGCACGGGACCATTGCCGATTCGCTGGCGATTGCCGAGTACCTGGTCGAGCGTTTCCCGGACGTGGGGCTCTGGCCCAAGGACATCGCTGCTCGCGCCCAGGCGCGTTCGGCGTGTGCACAGATGCACAGCGGCTTTTTTGCCATGCGCGGCAACATGCCGTTTGACCTGAGCCGTGACGCGCCACTGACGCCGATGCCGGCCGAGGTGCAGGCAGAGATCCAGCGGATGCTGGCGCTGTGGGCCGAGTGCCGCGCCGCCGCCACTGAAGCCGGGCCGTTCCTGTTCGGCACGGTCAGCCTGGTCGATGCGTTTTTTGCCCCGATTGCCGTGCGTTTGCGCACCTATCAGGTCGAACTGCCGGCGGCCGACGCGGCCTATGTCGAGACGATTTACCAATGGCCAGCCTTCAAGGCCTGGCAGCAAGCCGGCCTGGAGGAAGTAGCGCGGTGAAACGAGTCCATGTAGCCGCAGCGGTGATCCGCGATGCCAGCGGCAAGATCCTGATCGCGCGTCGCGCCGATAGCCAGCACCAGGGCGGTCTTTGGGAGTTTCCCGGGGGCAAGGTCGAGGAGGGCGAGTCGGTTCAGGCCGCGCTCGCCCGCGAATTGCAGGAGGAGCTGGGTATCGGCGTCACGGCCGCGCGGCCGTTGATCAAGGTCCAGCATGATTATCCCGATAAGCAGGTGCTGCTGGACGTCTGGGAGGTGTCGGCCTTCAACGGCGAACCCCACGGTGCCGAAGGCCAGCCATTGGCCTGGGTCACTGCACGGGAGCTGGGCGACTACGAGTTTCCCGCGGCCAACCAGCCGATCGTTGCGGCGGCGCGCTTGCCCGCTGAATATCTGATTACCCCAGGGGACCTGGAAACCCCGGCCCTGCTGCGCGGAATCCAGAAAGCCATCGCCGGCGGCATCAAGCTGATCCAGCTGCGGGCACCCAACGGTTACGACCCCAAGTACCGCGATCTGGCGGTGGATGCGGTGGGCTTGTGCGCTGGCAAGGCACAATTGATGCTCAAGGGGCCGTTCGAGTGGTTGGGGGATTTTCCTTCGGCCGGTTGGCATATCACGGCGGCACAACTGCGCAAGTACGCCAGTGCCGGGCGTCCGCTGCCGGCTTCGCGCTGGTTGGCGGCGTCCTGTCACAACGCTGAGGAGTTGAGCCTGGCCGAGCAGATGGGCGTGGACTTTGTCACCCTGTCGCCGGTACAACCGACCCAGACTCATCCTGACGCTGTGCCATTGGGCTGGGAGCAGGCTTCGCAGTTGATCGCCGGTTTCAGCAAGCCGGTGTTCCTGCTGGGCGGGGTCGGTCCTGAAGAACGGCAGAAGGCCTGGGACGCAGGGGCCCAGGGTGTCGCAGGGATTCGGGCGTTCTGGCCTGAGGCCTGATGGGGTGTTGCGGGCCTCTTCGCGGGCAAGCCGCTCCTATTGTGGGAGCGGGCTTGCCCGCGATGACGGCCTTGAATACGCGGCTAATCTACGGGGCTAAGCCTCTGGTTTAGCCGCCGCCTGCCACAGAATCTCGCTGACCCCCTGGCGCTTGGCAATCAGGCGTGCCGCCACGAACAGCAGATCCGACAAACGATTGATGTAGGCCAGGCCCACCCCGGCCAAAGGCTCGATTGCATTCAACTGCTGGCAACGGCGTTCGGCACTGCGGGCCAGGCTGCGGCAGACGTGGGCCTGGGCGATCAGCGCCGAGCCACCTGGCAAAATGAAATTCTCCAGTGGCCCCAGTTCCTCGTTCCAGCTATCGATGGCCGACTCCAGGCGTTCGACTTCCGCCCCATTCAGTGCCTGGTACACCGGCATCGCCAGTTCGCCACCGAGGTCGAACAGGCGATGCTGGCACGGCTCCAGGACTTCGCTGACTTGCCTCAGGCCAGGATAGACCTCGCTCTGCTCCGCCAGTGCCGCCAGCAGCAGGCCGAGCTGGCTGTTGAGGGTGTCGACTTCGCCGATGGCTTCGACGCGCGGATGGTCCTTGGGCACGCGGCGACCGTCGCCCAGCCCGGTTTCCCCGGCATCGCCGGTGCGGGTGTAAATCTTCGACAGGCGAAAGCCCATGCTTAGCGCTCCAGTTGTTTGAGTTCGTGAGAGGCGAGGGGGGAGCCGGCCAGGGGTAGGCGCAAAGTGAAGCAGGTGCCTTGGCCCAGGGTCGACTGCACTTCCATCTGGCCTTTGTGGTTGTTGGTGATGATGAAGTACGACACCGAAAGCCCCAGGCCTGTGCCCTGGCCGATTTCCTTGGTGGTGAAGAAGGGTTCGAAGGTGCGTTTGCGCACGTTTTCGCTCATGCCGATACCGTTGTCTTCGACCTGGATCTCGGCCCAGGGCGGGTTCAGGCGGGTGCGCAGGATGATGCGCCCGGGTTCGCTGTCGTCTTCGCGCAGGTGAATCGCCTGGGCTGCGTTTTTCAGCAGGTTGAGCAGCACTTGTTCCAGTTCGTTGGCGGTGCCGGGCACCGGCCCCAGTTGCGGGTCGAACTGGCGAATGATGGCCTGGCCCTTGAAGTCGAAGCCAATGGCCAGGTCGAAGTCGTTGCCGGCAATCTCCACGGCCTGGTCGATCAGGGCCGGCAGGTCGCAAGGGGCCATCTGCCGGTTGCTGCGGCGGCTGAAGCTGAGCATATGGGTGACGATCTTCGCGGCGCGGGCTCCGGCCTGCTGGATGCCATCCAGCAGTTGTGGGACTTCCCGGCTTTGCAGGTACTGATTGACGTTATCCAGTTCGACACCAACCTGCTCGGCGGTCTCGAGGTTTCTTGGCAACTCGTTCGACAGGCGGCGGCGGATGTTTTGCACGTTGTGCAGGATGGCGCCCAGGGGGTTGTTGATTTCGTGGGCCATACCCGCCGCCAGGCCGCCGACCGAAAGCATCTTCTCCGACTGCACCATCATTTCTTCCAGGGACAGGCGCTGGGTGATGTCGTCGATCCGAATCACCACGCCGCGCCCAGCCCCACCCATCAGCGGATAGAAGGTCAGGGCGTAGTGCTTGGCTTCATCGTCCTTGACCCAGGTGACCCGTTCGATCTTGACCACGCTGTGTTGCTCGACGGTTTCCTTGAGCTGCGGCAGGAACGGCTTGAGCGGCTCAAAGGCGAGGAAGATCGGCTGGTTCAGCGCTTCGTCCAGGCGGGTCCCGGAAAGCGCGCTGGCCTCCTGGTTCCACTGGGTCACGTAAAGTTGCTCATCGAGGGCGATCAACGCCGAGGGCATGGAATCGATGATGCTGTTGAGGTAGTTCTGGAACCCGGTGAGCTTCTTCTCGATCTTGCTGCGTACCTGGACTTCCAGCTCCAGCTTGCGGTTGGTGTGCCGGGTTTCCTCGGCGAGGCCCTGGGCCTGGTCGTAGGCGGCCTGGGAGTCGTCGCGGGCGCGCTTGAGTTGTTGTTCACGGGCTTCGATGCGCGAAAGCATGGTGTTGAAGGCTTCGGCGAGGCTGCCGATTTCATCGAGGTTGCCCCGGGAGGCACGCAGTGCGTAGTTCTCCTCGCGGGTGACCTGGCGCGACAGCTCTTCGAGTTGATGGATGGGCTGGGTAATCAGGCGTTTGATCTGCTGGGCGATCAGCAGCCACAGCAGCACGCTGAAAATCAGGATCCCCAGGCTGGCGGTGAACGTGCCCGTGTAGAACGCCACCGGCAATTCGCTACTGGCCACCAGCAGCAAATGACCGGGCTCCTGGCCCGGGCGCAGCAGGGTGATCACTTGATTACTGCGAAACTCGGTGGCTTGCCAGCCTTCGATATGGCGATAGCGCTTGGGCAGCTCAAGGGGGTCGCCCCGTTGCACCTGGGCCAACAGTCGACCCTGGGCGTCGTACAGCGCGGCGGCGCGCAACGGCGTATAGCTGTTGAGTTCGTTGAGCAGTTTTTCCCCATCCGCGGGCGAGTTCAGGGCCTGGCTGGCGATCGACGGGTTGGCGACCAATCGGCCGATGGTCTGCAGGGCTTGTGGCGCCATGCTTTCCTGGGAGATCCAATAGGCGGCGCTGATAAAGGTCAGGTTGGCCACCAGCAGGACGGTGATCAACAGCACCAACAGGGCAGCCAGCAGTTTCTGGCCGACCGGTAGGTTTTCAAGGCGCTGGCGCAAGGGCATCGGGGTCGTCGCTGAAGTAGAACAGGAGGCCAGCGTAGCCGCTGCTCAGTCGCTGGGCAATCCGCGTGTGCGCAGGTGGGTCATCAGGCGCTGCTGCAGCTGGTTGAGGTGTGGCAGCACCAGTTGGTGGCGTGTGGCGACCTCGCAGGCGTGGCCCAGCAGGTAGCTGATTTCGGTGCGGCGCTGGTTGGCCACGTCCTGGTACATGGACGAGTAGTTGGCTGCGGTAGCCAGGATCACCCGTTCGACTTCCTGCTGCAGGTCTTGCGCCGCCGCGGGCTGGCCACAGCGTTCGAGCAACTGGGCAAGTTCGCTGCACAGGGTGGCGACTTCGCACTGGTGCTGCTGCAGGCCGCCATTGCGGCAATCGTGGAGCACCGTCAACGGATTGATCGCACAGTTGAGCGCCAGTTTGCGCCACAGCCGGGTCAGGATGTCCACGCTCCAGGCATGGGGGATGCCGGCGGCATCAAGGTCGTCGAGCCAGATCGGTGCCACTGGGTGGCTGCTATCGCCGAGCCAGGTGTAGCCATGGCCGGCGAACACCACCCGCCAATCGCCATCACGAAACGCGCCTTCGGTACTTGAGGCAAAAATACAGCGCGCCTGGGGCACCCGTGCGGCGACGGCGTCCTGGCTGCCGAGGCCGTTCTGCAGCAGGATCAACTCGGCGTCAGGGGTCAGGCGATGGGCCAGTTGCGCGACGGCGGCCTCGGCGTCGTAGGCCTTGCAAGCTACCAGCAGGCGCTCGATCGGCGCGTCGTTGTCGAGGGTTTCGGCCGGCACCGGATAACGCTGGGCCTGGCCCTGTTCCACCAGGGTCAGGCCGCCGGCCGCCTGATATGCCTGCAAGCGTGCCCTATCGCGCACGATCAACCGCACCGGCAGGCCGGCGCGCGCCAGGCGAGTGGCCCACAGGGTGCCGAGGCTGCCTGCGCCGAGGATATGCCAGGTGGTCGACATCAGTTTTGTGCTCTGATTGGCAGGTGCATGTGCGGCTCGCAGATTCGAATGGGCAAGACCCGTTATAATCAGCGCGGATTTTAACCGCAAGCCAGGCGTGCACCTGAGTTATTGTGCGCGGCCATTTTTTATTGGAGAGATTACATGCCGTCGTTCGACGTGGTATCCGAACTGGACAAACACGAAGTCACCAACGCGGTCGAAAACGCCGTCAAGGAACTCGACCGTCGTTATGACCTGAAAGGCAAAGGCAGCTTCGAGTTCAAGGAAAAGGACCTGACCGTCAACCTGACCGCCGAGGCCGACTTCCAGCTCGAGGCGATGATCGAGATCCTCAAGCTGGCGCTGGTCAAGCGCAAGATCGACGTACAGTGCCTTGAGGTCAAGGACGCCTACGCCTCCGGCAAGCTGGTGAAGCAGGAAGCCGTCCTCAAGGAAGGCATCGACAAAGAGCTGGCGAAGAAGATCGTGGCTCACGTCAAGGACGCCAAGCTCAAGGTCCAGGCTGCCATCCAGGGCGAGCAGGTACGCATTACCGGCAAGAAGCGCGATGACCTGCAAGATGCGATCGCCGCATTGCGCGCCAAGGAATTCGGCATGCCGCTGCAGTTCAACAACTTCCGCGACTGATCAGTCATCGGGGAACCTCTCGGCGTAATTGACGTCCGAGGCCCAAGCAACAGCAGAAATGATTGAGCCCTGAACGGTTCGATCTTTCTGCTGCTTGGTTTTTAAGTGCCGGGTAGCCGGGAATCAGGAGAGAAAGATGGATTTGAACGCTGAAGTGGACAACCTGGTCAAGGCTTCCCAGGCCTGGATCCCGATGATCATGGAATACGGCAGCCGGGTGCTGCTGGCGGTCCTTACCCTGGCCATTGGCTGGTGGTTGATCAACAAGCTGACCCACAAGGTCGGCAAACTGCTGGCGCTGCGCAATGCCGACCTGGCTTTGCAGGGGTTTATCAGCAGCCTGGCGAACATCGTCCTCAAGGTACTGCTGGTCGTCAGTGTCGCGTCGATGATCGGTGTCGAGACCACCTCCTTTGTTGCTGCCATCGGTGCCGCAGGCCTGGCCATTGGCCTGGCGTTGCAAGGCAGCCTGGCGAACTTCGCCGGTGGGGTGCTGATTCTGCTGTTCCGCCCGTTCCGTATCGGCGACTTCATTGAAGCCCAGGGCACGGCGGGTACTGTCGACAGCATCCAGATCTTCCACACGATCATCCGTACTGGCGACAACAAGACAGTCATCGTGCCTAACGGCGTGCTGTCCAACGGCATCATCACCAACACCAACCGTCAGTTGACTCGCAAAGTCGTGTTCGATGTGGGCGTGGACTACGAAGCAGACCTGCAGAAGGCGCGTGCCGTACTGCTGGAACTGGCCAAGGATGCGCGGGTACTGGCCGATCCTGAGCCGGTGGCCGTGGTTTCGGTCCTGGGTGACAGCTCGATCACACTATCGCTGCGAGTCTGGGTGAAGACCGCAGACTACTGGGATGTGATGTTCCACTTTAATGAACACTCCCGTGATCGCTTGAAAGCGGCGGGTATTGATATTCCGTTTCCGCAGCGCGTGATTCGAGTAGTTCAAGAAACTGCGTAAAGTAAAAGCTCTACAGCTTGGCTTGCTGGTCAGGCAGTGAGTTAGAACCCAAGGGGCGATAAACCCCTTGGGTTTTTTTATATCGGTAGTTTGCAAATAGAGTGCGTGCTTACTATTAGCTTGCTATCAAATTGTTCCTGATGAATGTTTGTACTTGTCATCAAGTTGCAATAAAAAAGCCCCCCACCTTTTCAGGTGAGGGGCTTTTATTTGAGCCAGGCTCAAGACGCTAGGCAATAACCACTGATTACAAAATGTTCAGAGGGTATTCAGCGATGATACGCACGTCGTTGTTGTCGGCGGTGTATTCAGCGTTGTAAGCGTTGTTTGCACGGTAGATTGCGCTACGCAGACGCAGGGACAGATCCTTGGCCGGACCTTCCTGGAACACATACTTCGTTTCGAAGTTGAATTCGTGTTCCTTACCTTCGGAACCGCTGGCGGTGTCGATGTTGTTACCGTAGACATAACGGGACATGAAGCTCAGGCCAGGCACGCCGTAGGTGGCCATGTTCAGGTCATAACGAGCCTGGTACGACTTCTCGTCCTTGCCGATGAAGTCGGAGATCTGGATGGAGTTGGCTACGAAGATCGTGCCGTTACCATCAACGCCGTACAGGTAGTTGGTGTCACCGGAAGACTGCTGGTAGCCCAGGGTGAATTTGTGCGCGCCCAGGCTGTAGGCAGCTGCCAAGCTCCACAGTTTGTTGTCCAGAGGGCCGTACAGCGCTGCACCCTGGTCTTTGGTTTTGTAGGCGTTCAGGTCGAAGTTCAGCGACTGATCGTCATTGATCGGCAGGGTGTAGTTGGCGTTGATGTATTGCTTCTTGAAGTAGTCGTCTACGTCGGAAGCAGCAAAGCCGGCTACGAAGTTATCGGTGAACTGGTAGGTAGCACCACCGATGTTGGCGCTGGTCAGGCCAGGAGTGTGTGCACCGTTGATGCTGTCCTTGCCCATGCCAGTCTGCGAGCTCAGCGCAGTCAAGCGACCCAGGTTGACTTCCAGGCCCTTGATTTCTTTACTGGTGATGATGGTGCCTTCAGCAACTTCTGGCAGCAGGCGGCTGTCGTCAGTCGAGAAAACCGGGCTGGCAACGAATTGACGGCCGTATTTCAGAGTGGTGTCGGAGAGACGGAACTTGATTGCCGCGCCGCTTTTCGATTGGGTATCTTCCGGGTTGCCATCGCTGTCGCGGGCAAACAGACCGTTACCAGCACGACCTGCACCGCCATCAAGCTTGGCAGTACCCATTACCATGGCGTCCAGACCTACGCCGATGGTGCCTTGAGTGAAGCCGGACTCGTAGGTAATCAGTTCGCTGATACCGGTGTCCTGACGATAGCCGCTCTTGTAGCCGCCACCTGGCTTGGCAATGTTGCCAGCACCGTTACGGAAGTCGCGGTTCATGTACTCGATACGAGTCTTGGCTTTCAGACTTTGGTCTTCAATAAAGCCTTTGGCTTCGTCCTGGGAGGACGCGATTGCGAACTGCGAGGTGCCTGCTGAAACAGCCAGTGCGATCATGCTCCACTTCATCACGCGCATCGTGATTTGCTCCTTTGGTTTTTTTGAAGAGTTCTGCCGTCCCACCTGTTTTTTTATCTGGGCGGCTCTTTCTTTTTGTGTCGGCGCAAACTTATATCACGCCGACAATGTTGGCGATACTTGCGCTTTCAACCTTTCAGCTTCTTTACGGCCCTGTCGCAATATGCGCGTTGGAGGTCGTATTTTTGCAAAATCTGTGCATTCGGACTGACAACTTCAGCGCTGTTTTACAAGGCTTGTACGTCAGAAAAAGTGTCCTTGTCTTGCACTTGAATCTCCGTGGGCTTCCGTGCCGCTATTGTTATGGGTCTAAAGGGTTCCACTTCCAGCGGACGCCTTATAGACGATGTGGGAATGAATGCAACAAGCGTGCACAAATCGGCTTTTTGCCTGCGGTTTTTTCTGAAACGCCCGTTTTAACTCACAAAACCGAATAAACACGGGGTCTTCGAGACCGTTTTGTTTGCGCTTGACTCCGTAGCTCTTCTGGTGTTGCACCATGACTGTGCATGGGTGAGAACACAAAATGTTACCGGTTCACCCTTTGGGGTGTGTAAACGGCGGATGCTCGGAGAAATCAGCTTAGACGTGGATGGATTTTTTGCCGGTTTTTTTTCGGCTTTTGCATGGGCTTCACACTTTTGCCGGGGTTGGCCCGGGTCCAGGAGGGGGGGGCGCTGTTGGGGCGGCACGGCGGTAGTTCCGTCATGGTGCGTGCGGATGATAAATGTTCTGTGCTGGGGCGTTTGCCGGGTAGAGCGCGGCATGGCGCCTGGGTTGGCGCGCGTGGCGCTGATTTTTCGCCGTGAACCGCATCGGGTTCGCGGGTATGCTGCGCATGTATGGCCGGCGCAGCAGCCTCGAGGGCTGGCGCCAGGCCCCAATCATCGACTATGCAGGAGTGCCCGCGGTGTTTGCTTTGGATTCACGACTTGAACAAGACACCCTGACCATTGGGGATTTCCCGCTCAGCCGCTTGCTGTTGTCCAATGACTCGAATTATCCCTGGTTCATCCTGGTTCCGCGCCGTGCGGATATCAGTGAGTTGTTTCAGTTAGAGGCGGCCGATCAACAGCAGTTGTGGCGGGAAACAACACTGTTGGCCGAAACACTCAAGGATTCGTTCGACGCCGACAAGTTGAATGTGGCGACCTTGGGTAATGTGGTCAGTCAGTTGCACATGCATGTCATCGTGCGTAAACGTGAGGACGCTGCCTGGCCGGCTCCGGTCTGGGGCAAGCACCCGGCACGCCCCTATACCGCCGAGCAAGTGGCGGCGATTCGTGAGCGCCTGCGTCTGGTGTTGAGCGATGGTTTCACGTTTCTGGAGGGTTGAGTCATGAGCCTGGAAGAGCGCGTTATGGACCTGGAAAGTCGCCTGGCGTTTCAGGATGACGCCATCGAGGCGATGAATGATGTGTTGGTGACCCAGCAGCGGGTTGTCGAGCGACTGCAGTTGCAGATGAACGCGCTGCTCAAGCGTCAGGAAGAAATGGCCGGCCAGTTCGAGACGTTCGAAGAGGACGCGCCGCCGCCGCACTATTGAGTGTCAGTGGCCAATACCGATTGGCAGGCAATAAAAAACCGCGAGCAGCTGGGCTGTATCGCGGTTTTTTTTCGAGCGGGTAACGAGGTCGGGATCAGCGACGCGGCAGGGCCGCGATCACGTCTTCCGCTTGCAGGCCTTTATCCCGGTTCATCACCGAGAACTCCACGCGCTGGCCTTCGACCAGGACGCGGTGACCCTCGCCACGAATGGCGCGAAAGTGCACAAAAATATCATCCCCGGAGTCGCGGGAAATGAAACCGAAACCCTTGGAGGTGTTGAACCACTTCACGGTGCCGGTATCCCGGTTGGTCATGTCGTAGTTCTGATGAGTCGCGGCAGCGGGTGAAGACTTGTAGAAGCTGGTGGCCAGATGCAGCAGGACTGCGACCAATGCAACGATCAGGCTGAACAGCACCGCGGGGTGACCGCCGATTTCCGGCATCGGTGCCAGCAGGGTCAGGGTTTGCAGGACAACGGCAAGCACCAGCAAGGCGCTGACCAGGTTTTGCAGTTGATGGCGAGGACCTTTGTTCCAGTACGGGATCACCGGAGCGAGGGTCAGGTTGAGCAGACCGAAGAACGCCAGGTACAGCGCGTCAGGTTGTTGCAGGTAAGGTACGGCTTCGGTTCGCAAGCTAGGAATGAAGGACAACAGCAAAGCTGCTGCGCCCGTTAGCAGGTGGACGATTTTCAACATTTTAATTGACTCACGTTAAGACGGATCGCAAGGAAGAGCTGATTGAGTACGGTTCGCTTCTGAACAATGGGAGGCGGTGGACACGCACCCGGTATCAGCCTATGCACAGCACGCGGGGAAATAGCGGCAGTGACACGGCGTCTATTTAACAGCAAAGACCGTACCTTCTCAAATCAGCGCGGAGGGCGCGTGCTCCGGGGTGGCCGGCGATTTGCACGAGGGCGTCGGGCGGTGGTGGCCGAAGGCTTGTTTTAGACGCTTCAAGCCGTATTTACGGGCGCCGATCGGTCATCACCGGCGCGACCGGCACAGAGCCGGGACTCTTGCTACAGTGAGGGCGCACCTGTGCAACGGACTTCATCACCGACAAGGGGAACAGCATGGCAATTGATATTGGTATCAGCGAGACGGATCGCAAGTCCATCGTCGATGGGCTTTCGCGCTTGCTGTCGGACACGTATGTGCTCTATCTGAAAACCCATAACTTCCACTGGAATGTCACAGGGCCGATGTTTCGTACCCTGCATTTGATGTTCGAAGAACAATACAACGAGTTGGCCCTGGCCGTGGACCTGATTGCCGAGCGTATTCGTGCATTGGGTTTTCCGGCCCCTGGCGCCTATTCAATCTACGCGCGACTTTCCTCCATTAAAGAAGAAGAGGGGGTGCCCAGCGCCGAAGAGATGATCCAGCAACTTGTCCAGGGGCAGGAAGCGGTCACCCGTACAGCACGCGGGATATTCCCGCTGCTGGAAAAAGTCAGCGACGAACCCACCGCAGATCTGCTCACGCAACGCATGCAAGTTCATGAGAAAACTGCCTGGATGCTGCGCTCGCTGTTGGACGGCTAGTAGTCCCGGCCTGGCTGATGGTGTCGGCTTGTCGGCACCATCAGCGTGGGGTGTCGTGCCCGGACCTATGAAAGCTCCCGGGTGTTGATGGCGCGTTTCCCAGGCTCTTGCGGGACTCTTCCTGCGCCATCTTTCCGTTTCGTTGTTGCACGTAGGGGAGTGTTAATAGTCTTGTTGCTGCTGTCGGCTTGTCCTACATCAGTGGTTATAAAGGCATATGGAAATATGTTTTTGCTTACGTTTTTATAGCGACACGGAGCGTTGTTATAAATGGAATGGCAAAGGAGTGTCAGTTATATGATTGGAATCTTAGCGTCAGAAGCCGATGAAGTTGCTAGGCCTCAGGATATAAAGATTGATCCCTTCGTTCGTGAGTTTGACATGGGCCTGGCACAGCCGCAGGCCAGGTCGGTGCGCTTGAATGGGTTCGCCACCTGCCTGCGGCTGGAGCAGGTCTACTGGAATATCCTGGGCAGTATTGCGAGGAATAATTGCTGTTCGGTCAACGCCTTGCTGTCTCGGGTTGATCGCGAAGTACATCTGCGTCATGGCGGGGTGAAGAACTTCAGTGGCCTGGTCCGGGTGATGTGTGTAGTGCACAGCTTGAACCAGGGTGCTGTGGGCGTTGAATGACGCAGGGGTGTCGGGGCAGGACGGCCGGCACGCCCAAGTGCCGGCCGTCCATCTGCTCCGGATGCGGTCCCTGTGCAGCGTTACGGCTGCACAGGCTCGATTTAATCGATATAATCCCGCTCTTTGCCGCCAAACCCATTGTTTGCGCGGGATGAACCTGATCGCCGAGACAACCCCATGCCGATGTACGACTATCAATGTGCTTCCTGTGGTCATCAGTTGGAAGCCATTCAGAAGATCAGCGCAGCACCGTTGGTCGACTGCCCTGCCTGCCAGGCACCCGAACTGAAAAAAATGTTGTCGATGCCGGGCTTCCGCCTGAGCGGTACCGGTTGGTACGAAACCGACTTCAAGACCGGGTCGAAGAAGAATCTGGCCGGTGGCGACAAAGCTGACTAAGTTGAACGACACACCGAGCTCTTGCATTATCTGGCACTTCATTCAAGTGCGGCGGTGCAGCAAGACCTCCCATCGAATTTCGAATTACGAGAAGTGAAACCACTACCATGATGCGCAGCCATTATTGCGGCCAACTGAACGAAAGCCTGGAAGGTCAGGAAATTACCCTTTGCGGATGGGTCCATCGTCGTCGTGACCACGGCGGGGTGATTTTCCTCGATATCCGTGATCGTGATGGTCTGGCCCAAGTGGTATTCGATCCGGATCGCGCCGAGAGCTTCGCCGCCGCCGATCGCGTGCGCAGCGAATACGTGGTCAAGATCACCGGCAAGGTACGCCTGCGTCCGGCCGGTGCCACCAACGCCAACATGGCCTCGGGCATGATCGAAGTCCTGGGTTACGAGCTTGAAGTGCTGAACGAAGCGGAAACCCCGCCGTTCCCACTCAACGAGTTCTCCGACGTCGGCGAAGAAACCCGCCTGCGTTATCGCTTCCTCGACCTGCGTCGCCCGGAAATGCTCGAGAAGCTGCGCCTGCGTTCGCGCATGACCACCAGCATTCGTCGTTTCCTCGACGAGAACGGCTTCCTCGACGTCGAGACGCCGATCCTGACCCGCGCCACGCCAGAGGGCGCTCGTGACTATCTGGTCCCGAGCCGTACCCACGCCGGTTCGTTCTTTGCGTTGCCGCAATCGCCACAGCTGTTCAAGCAACTGCTGATGGTCGCTGGCTTCGACCGCTACTACCAGATCGCCAAGTGCTTCCGTGACGAAGACCTGCGCGCTGACCGCCAGCCGGAATTCACCCAGATCGACATCGAAACCAGTTTCCTCGATGAAAACGAGATCATGGGCATCACCGAAAAAATGATCCGCAACCTGTTCAAGGAAGTGTTGGATCTGGAATTCGGTGAATTCCCGCACATGACCTTCGAAGAAGCCATGCGCCGTTACGGTTCCGACAAGCCGGACCTGCGTAACCCGCTGGAACTGGTAGACGTTGCCGACCAGCTTAAAGAAGTCGATTTCAAAGTCTTCAGCGGCCCGGCCAACGATCCGAAATGCCGGATTGCCGCACTGCGCGTTCCTGGTGCAGCGAGCATGCCGCGCAAACAGATCGACGACTACACCAAGTTCGTCGGCATCTACGGTGCCAAGGGCCTGGCGTACATCAAGGTCAACGAGCGCGCCAAGGGCGTCGAAGGCCTGCAGTCGCCTATCGTCAAGAACATTCCTGAAGCTAACCTCAATGTGATCCTCGATCGTGTTGGCGCAGTTGACGGCGACATCGTGTTCTTCGGTGCCGACAAGGCCAAGATCGTCAGTGAAGCCCTGGGCGCATTGCGGATCAAGGTCGGTAATGACCTGGACCTGCTGACCTGCAAGTGGGCACCGATGTGGGTTGTCGACTTCCCGATGTTCGAAGAGAACGACGACGGCAGCTTTACCGCCTTGCACCACCCGTTCACCGCACCGAAGTGCACGCCGCAAGAGCTGGAAGCCAACCCGGCGACCGCGCTGTCGCGTGCCTATGACATGGTGCTCAACGGTACCGAGCTGGGTGGCGGTTCGATCCGTATCCACCGCAAGGAAATGCAGCAATCGGTGTTCCGCCTGCTGGGTATCAGCGAAGCGGAACAGGAAGAGAAATTCGGCTTCCTGCTGGACGCCCTGAAGTACGGCGCACCGCCCCACGGCGGCCTGGCCTTTGGCCTGGACCGTCTGGTGATGCTGATGACCGGCGCCCAGTCGATCCGTGAAGTGATCGCGTTCCCGAAAACCCAGAGCGCGGCATGCGTGATGACCCAGGCCCCGGGCCTGGTGGATGCCAAGGCTCTGCGCGAGCTGCACATCCGTTTGCGCGAGCAGCCAAAGGCTGAGTAAGGCTGGCCACCCTGGCGTATCCCTGGATACGCCAGGGGTCAGATCCAGCGTGTATTGCCCGCTCGCCTTCCAGGGTGTGCGGGCATTGTTTTAAAGAGAATTCGGAGCGAGTTATGGCGGGTCATTCCAAGTGGGCGAACATCAAGCACCGCAAAGAACGTCAGGATGCCAAGAAAGGCAAGATTTTCACCAAGTGGATTCGTGAGCTGACAGTCGCGGCCCGTCAGGGCGGCGGCGATCCTGGCTCCAACCCACGGCTGCGACTGGCCCTGGACAAGGCCCTGGGCGCGAACATGAGCCGTGACATCATCGATCGCGCCGTGGCCCGTGGGGCTGGCGCTGCCGACACCGATGACATGGTCGAACTGAGCTACGAAGGTTATGGCCCCGGTGGCGTGGCGGTGATGGTCGAGTGCATGACCGATAACCGCAACCGCACGGCGGCGGCGGTTCGACACGCCTTCAGCAAGTGTGGCGGCAACCTGGGCACGGATGGCTCGGTGGCTTACCTGTTCGAACGCAAGGGGCAGATCTCCTTTGCCCCGGGTATCGACGAAGACGCCTTGATGGAAGCCGCGATGGAGGCTGATGCCGACGACGTGGTGACCAACGAAGACGGTTCAATCGACGTATTCACCTCGTTCGCCGGTTTTTATGCCGTGCGCAACGCTCTGGAAGCGGCGGGCTTCAAGGCCGATGATGCGGAAATCGTGATGCTGCCAACCACCAGTGCCGAACTGGACCTGGAAGGCGCCGAGAAGGTGCTCAAGCTGATCGACATGCTCGAAGACCTGGATGATGTGCAGAACGTCTATTCCAATGCGGACATCCCCGAGTCGGTGGCCCAACAGCTCGGCTGAAGGGCGACGCAGATCTAGTGTGGGAGTCGGGCTTGCCCGCGATGACGTCGGCAGGCTCGACATTGATGTTGAATGTTCTACCGCTATCGCGGGCAAGCCCGGCTCCCACAGGGTTCTCGGTAGGGCTACAAAGTGTGCATCCGGCACAGCCTGCTCTATGCTGGCCTCACTCTCTTAACCCGCAGGCGTTATGACATTAATTCTTGGTATCGACCCCGGTTCACGCATTACCGGTTATGGCGTGGTACGCGATACCGGTCGTGGCTGCGTGTATGTGGCGTCGGGTTGCATTCGCACCGGCAGCGGTGAGTTACATGAACGGTTGCAAATTGTTTATCGCGGCGTGCGTGAGGTGATCCAGACCTACGGTCCTGTGACCATGGGCATCGAGAAGGTCTTCATGGCCCGCAACGCCGACTCCGCGCTGAAGCTCGGCCAGGCCCGTGGCGCGGCGATTGTCGCGGGGGCCGAAGAGAGCCTGGAGATCGCCGAATACACCGCTACCCAGGTCAAACAGGCGGTCACCGGTACCGGTGCAGCCAACAAGGAGCAGGTGCAGATGATGGTCATGCATATGCTCAAGCTCACCAGCAAACCGCAAATCGATGCCTCGGACGCCTTGGCCATTGCCATTTGCCATGCCCATACCCGCTCCAGCCTGTTGCCCCATGGGCTGGGGACGGCGCGCAGTCGTGGCGGTCGCCTGCGCCTGTGATCTGATAGCATCCACCCACGAGATTTTATTGGTTGAGCGATTTGCGCCTGGACTGTCGGCGACCTCGCTCACTTTGCTCTTCGAACGCCTGATCTGGCTAACGCTTAAGGATTTGAAACGTGATTGGACGTTTGCGCGGCACCTTGGCTGAGAAACAGCCGCCGCACCTGATACTGGATGTCAACGGCCTGGGCTATGAGCTGGAAGTGCCGATGACCACCCTCTATCGACTGCCGTCGATCGGAGAGCCGATAACCCTGCACACCCATTTGGTGGTGCGCGAAGATGCCCAGTTGCTTTATGGTTTCATCGGCAAGCGTGATCGGGACTTTTTCCGCGAGTTGATCCGTCTCAATGGGGTCGGTCCGAAACTGGCGCTGGCGTTGATGTCGAGCCTTGAAGTCGATGAACTGGTGCGTTGCGTGCAGGCCCAGGACACTTCGGCGCTGACCAAGGTGCCGGGTGTCGGCAAAAAGACCGCCGAGCGCTTGCTGGTGGAACTCAAGGACCGCTTCAAGGCCTGGGAAGCCGTGCCGAGCATGTTTGCCCTGGTGCCGAACCAGCCTGATGGCCCGGCGCAACCGGTGGCTTCGGCGGAGAATGACGCGGTCAGCGCGCTGATCTCCCTGGGCTACAAGCCGCAGGAAGCCAGCAAGGCGATTTCCGCGATCAAGGAGAAAGGCTTGAGCAGTGAAGACCTGATTCGTCGTGCCCTGAAGGGAATGATCTAAGTGATTGAAGCTGATCGTCTGATTACCGCCACCGGTGGCCCGCGTGACCGTGAAGAAGTCCAGGATCGGGCCATTCGTCCGGTCAGCCTGGCCGAATACATTGGCCAGCCGACCGTTCGCGAGCAGATGGAGCTGTTCATCCAGGCGGCGCGCGGGCGCAACGAATCCCTGGACCACACGCTGATCTTCGGTCCGCCGGGCCTCGGTAAAACCACGCTGGCCAACATCATCGCCCAGGAAATGGGTGTGTCGATCAAAAGCACCTCGGGCCCGGTCCTGGAGCGCCCCGGCGACCTGGCGGCACTGCTGACCAACCTCGAACCCCATGACGTGCTGTTCATCGATGAAATCCATCGCCTGTCGCCGATTGTCGAGGAAGTGCTGTACCCGGCCATGGAGGACTTCCAGCTCGATATCATGATCGGCGAAGGCCCGGCGGCACGTTCCATCAAGCTCGACCTGCCGCCGTTCACCCTGGTGGGGGCGACCACCCGCGCCGGCATGCTGACCAACCCGCTGCGCGACCGCTTCGGCATCGTCCAGCGCCTGGAGTTCTACAGCACCGCCGACCTGGCGACGATCGTCAGTCGTTCGGCCGGTATCCTCGGGCTGCCGCTGGACCCTGAAGGGGCGTTCGAAATCGCCCGCCGGGCCCGCGGTACGCCACGTATCGCCAACCGCCTGCTGCGGCGGGTGCGGGATTTCGCCGAAGTCCGGGCCAAGGGCCACATCACCAAGCCGATCGCCGACCTGGCGCTCAACCTGCTGGACGTCGATGAGCGTGGTTTCGATCACCAGGACCGGCGTTTGCTGCTGACCATGATCGAGAAGTTCGATGGCGGCCCGGTGGGGGTCGACAGTCTGGCGGCGGCCATCAGTGAAGAGCGGCACACCATTGAAGACGTGCTGGAGCCGTACCTGATCCAGCAGGGCTACATCATGCGCACTCCCCGTGGGCGGGTAGTGACCCGGCATGCTTATTTGCACTTTGGCCTGAACATTCCGACGCGCATGGGTGAAATGCCCGCAGTAGACGCATTTCTGGATGCAGTGGACGATTAATGACGGTCTGCGCCGATTTATTCGGGTTTTGTGTGGTCCTAGGTGGCTGGCGAACCCTTGTTTGGCAGCAAAGGCGCAGAAGAATGAAAAACAGTTGCCTGGCTGGATTGGCAACCTGAGGAGTAAGCACTAGAGTATGCGCGCGCAAAACGGGCTAGAGTCGTTCGCACATCGTTGTCGCGTTTATTACGAGGACACCGATGCTGGCGGCATCGTGTATTACGTTAATTACCTCAAGTTTATGGAACGGGCTCGGACCGAGCGGCTACGTGAGTTGGGCTTTGCCCAGTCACAGCTGGCAGGCGAGGACCTGTTGTTTGTCGTGCATTCCAGCGAAGCGCGCTACCACGCGCCGGCGCGACTGGACGACGAGCTTGTGGTAAGTGCTGAAGTAATCGAATTGAACCGTGTCAGCCTGCGCTTCAAGCAGCAGGTCAGGCGAGCCGCGGATAATGCACTGCTCTGCGAAGGGCAGTTTTTGGTGGCCTGTGTGCGCACCCATAGTTTGAAACCCCGGGCCATTCCCGAAGCTCTACGTGCGGCCTTTGCCGACGTGAGCGGCGCGGGTACACACTCAAAGCAGGAGATAAAGCGTGGAAGCTAACGTCGTCGACCATTCCTCCATGTGGAGCCTGGTTAGCAATGCCAGTATCGTGGTGCAACTGGTAATGCTGACCCTGGTAGCCGCATCGGTGACCTCATGGATCATGATCTTTCAGCGCAGCAACCTGCTGCGTGCCGGTCGACGTGCCCTGGAGAGCTTCGAGGAGCGCTTCTGGTCGGGTATCGACCTGTCCAAGCTGTACCGTCAGGCGGGCAGCAACCCTGATCCGGATTCGGGCGTCGAGCAGATCTTCCGTGCCGGCTTCAAAGAGTTCTCCCGTCTGCGCCAGCAACCGGGTGTTGATCCGGAAGCGGTCATGGAGGGCGTTGCCCGTGCCATGCGCGTGGCTATTTCCCGCGAAGAAGAGAAGCTCGAGCAGAGCCTGCCATTCCTCGCTACCGTTGGTTCGGTCAGCCCGTATATCGGCCTGTTCGGTACCGTCTGGGGCATCATGAACTCTTTCCGCGGCCTGGCCACTGCCCAGCAAGCGACCTTGGCCACCGTGGCCCCGGGTATCGCCGAGGCACTGATCGCCACCGCCATCGGCCTGTTCGCCGCCATTCCGGCCGTAATTGCGTACAACCGCTTTGCCGCGCGCAGCGAAACCCTGATCAGCCGCTACTACACCTTCGCCGATGAATTCCAGGCGATCCTGCACCGTAAAGTGCACACCAGCGAAGAATAAGCAGGTATTTCCCAATGGCTTTAATCGCTCGAGCTCGCAAAAAGCGCAAGCCGGTCGCCGAGATGAACGTAGTACCTTACATCGACGTGATGCTGGTACTGCTGGTCATCTTCATGGTGACCGCGCCGATGCTCAATCAGGGCGTGAAAGTTGATTTGCCCAAGGTTTCCAGCGAAGCCTTGCCGCAAGACAACAACACCCAGGTCCTGACCATTTCGATCAAGGCTGACAAGACCTACTACTGGAACCTTGGCAGCGAAGTCGACACCGAGAAGCAGCAGGACCGGGCAATGACCCTGCCGCAGATGACTGATGCGGTGACCAAGATCATTCGCGCCGGCAACGAAGGTGGCAAGCACACCCAAGTGTTCATTCGTGGCGACAAGACCGTCGACTACGGCGCCGTCATGGGCGCGATGGGTGGGTTGCAGAAAGCCGGAGTCGGTAACGTTGGCTTGATTACCGAGGCGCCCTGATGCAGCAACAGCGAGAGCCAACAGCCTCGGAAAGCTACTTCTGGCCTAGTGTCTGGGCAATTGGCTTGCACGTGCTGGTGTTCGGCATGCTGTTCGTCAGCTTTGCCTTTACCCCGGAGCTGCCGCCGGCCAAGCCGATTGTCCAGGCGACCCTGTACCAGTTGAAATCGAAAAGTCAGGCGACCACCCAGACCAATCAGAAGATTGCGGGTGAAGCGAAGAAATCCGCTGCGCGCCAGACCGAAGTCGAACAGATGGAGCAGAAGAAGGTCGAGCAGGAAGCGGTGAAGGCTGCGGAACAAAAGAAAGAAGAGGCGGCTCAAAAGGCCGAGGAAGCCAAGAAGGCCGACGAGTCGAAGAAAGCCGACGAAGCGAAAAAGGCTGATGAAGCCAAGAAAGCCGATGAAGCAAAGAAGACCGCCGAGGCCAAGAAGGCAGAAGAGAAACAATTGGCTGATATAGCCAAGAAGAAAGCCGAAGAAGAAGCCAAGAAGAAAGCTGAAGAAGAGGCCAAGAAAGCGGCCGCTGAAGAAGCGAAGAAGAAAGTAGTCGAAGACGCGAAGAAAAAAGCCGCGGACGACGCCAAGAAGAAAGCTGAAGCGGACGAGGCGAAGAAGAAAGTCGCCGATGATGCGAAGAAGAAAGCTGCTGCCGATGCTGCGAAGAAAAAATCGCAGGAAGCGGCACGTAAATCCGCCGAAGAGAAAAAGGCCCAGGCCCTGGCAGATTTGCTTTCCGACACGCCGCAGCGTCAGCAGGCCTTGGCCGATGAACGAGGCGATGAAGTCGCGGGCAGTTTCGACGACCTGATTCGTGCACGTGCAGCGGAAGGCTGGGCGCGTCCTCCTTCGGCACGCAAGAACATGACGGTCGTGCTGCAAATTGGCATGTTGCCCGATGGTACGGTGACTTCGGTCACGGTAGCCAAGTCCAGTGGCGATGGTCCGTTCGACAGCTCGGCTGTAGCAGCGGTCAAAAACATTGGACGTTTGACAGAAATGCAGGGAATGAAGCCGAGCGATTTCGCTCCCTATCGTTCATTCAAGATGACATTCACACCTGAGGATCTAGCCTTGTGAGAAACCTTCTTCGAGGAATGCTTGTCGTTATTTGCTGCATGGCAGGGATAGCGGCGGCGGATGAAAAGAACATTCTGGTCACCAGCGGCAGTGATCGGGCGACCCCGATCGCGGTAGTGCCGTTCGGCTGGCAGGGCGGCAGCGTGCTGCCGGACGACATGGCGGAAATCATTGGTAACGATTTGCGCAACTCGGGTTACTACTCGCCTATTCCCAAGCAGAACATGATCAGCCAGCCGACCCAGGCCAGCGAAGTCATCTACCGCGACTGGAAGGCCCTGGGCGCCCAGTACATCATGGTCGGCAGCATTGTTCCGGCCGGCGGTCGCCTGCAGGTGCAGTACGCCCTGTTCAACGTCAACACCGAGCAGCAAGTGCTGACCGGCAGCGTTTCCGGCGGCGTTGACCAGTTGCGCGACATGGCGCACTACATTTCGGACCAGTCCTTTGAGAAGCTGGTGGGCATCAAGGGCGCGTTCTCGACCCGTCTGCTGTACGTGACGGCCGAGCGTTTCTCCGAGAAGAACACTCGCTACACCCTGCAACGCTCGGACTATGACGGTGCGCGTGCAGTGACCCTGCTACAGTCCCGCGAGCCGATCCTGTCGCCGCGTTTTGCCCCCGATGGCAAGCGTATCGCCTATGTCTCCTTCGAGCAGAAGCGTCCGCGGATCTTCATGCAGAACATCGACACTGGTCGTCGTGAGCAGATCACCAACTTCGAAGGCCTCAACGGTGCTCCAGCCTGGTCGCCGGATGGTTCGCGCCTGGCGTTCGTACTGTCCAAGGACGGTAACCCGGATATCTACGTGATGAACCTGGGTTCGCGCCAGATCACCCGCGTGACTGCAGGGCCTGGCATCAACACCGAACCGTTCTGGGGCAAGGATGGCTCGACCATCTACTTCACCTCCGACCGTGGCGGCAAGCCGCAGATCTACAAGACCAGCGCCAGTGGCGGCGGTGCCGAGCGCGTAACCTTTATCGGCAACTACAACGCCAACCCGAAATTGTCGGCCGACGAAAAGACTCTGGTGATGATCCATCGCCAGCAAGGTTTCACCAATTTCAAGGTGGCGGCCCAGGATTTGCAGCGCGGTAGTGTAAAAATCCTAACTGATAGCACTCTGGACGAGTCGCCTACTGTTGCGCCCAACGGCACCATGGTAATCTACGCCACCCGCCAGCAGGGCCGGGGAGTCTTGATGCTCGTGTCCATCAATGGACGCGTAAGGCTCCCGCTTCCTACCGCACAAGGCGAAGTCAGAGAACCTTCCTGGTCCCCTTACCTGAACTGACGCGGCGCTATACGTTGTACTTAACACATTGGGGTTCATTAGGAGTTTCACGATGGAAATGCTGAAGTTTGGTAAGTTTGCTGCGCTGGCCCTGGCCATGGCTGTAGCTGTAGGTTGCTCGTCCAAAGGCGGCGACAACGCCGGTGAAGGCGCTGTTGATCCAAACGCTGGTTACGGCGCTAACACTGGTGCTGTTGACGGCTCCCTGAGCGAAGAAGCTGCTCTGCGCGCAATCACCACCTTCTACTTCGAATACGACAGCTCGGACCTGAAGCCAGAAGCCATGCGCGCTCTGGACGTTCACGCCAAAGACCTGAAAGCAAACGGCGCTCGCGTTGTTCTGGAAGGCAACACCGACGAACGTGGTACTCGTGAGTACAACATGGCACTGGGCGAGCGTCGTGCGAAAGCCGTTCAACGCTACCTGGTACTGCAAGGTGTTTCCCCAGCTCAGCTGGAACTGGTTTCCTACGGCGAAGAGCGTCCAGTTGCTACCGGCAACGACGAGCAGTCCTGGGCTCAAAACCGTCGCGTCGAACTGCGTAAGTAATTCGTCATGCGAACGTGCCGTCGTGCTGTAACTGTCCTGGCTCTCAGCCTCGCGCCATTGCTGGCGTGGGCTGCGGTTCCTGTGGTCGATAACGATTCCGGTTATAACAATAGCGGGAGCAGTTATCCGCCTGCGGGTTACGGTACGAACGGCGCCTATGCCGGGGGAGGGGTTTCGGCCCCTGTCTCGGCACAGGGCGAGCTGTTCAACCAACTGCAACAGATGCAGGAACAGATCGCGCGCCAACAAGGCGTGATTGAAGTTTTGCAAAATGATGTTTCGCGCATGAAGCAAGAATCCCTGGAGCGATACCAGGATCTTGACCGGCGCATAGGATCGGGCGGTGCACCCGCTGCGGCTCCTGAAAATTCTCCAGCCGGTGGCAATAGCGCCGTCGGTGCTGCTGCAGGTGCGGGCGCTGCGGCGCAAGCCCCTGCCGCCAGCAGCGAACCGGGTGATCCAGCGAAGGAAAAGCTCTACTACGATGCTGCCTTCGACCTGATCAAGGCCAAGGACTTCGACAAGGCCAGCCTGGCTTTTGCCGCGTTCCTGCGCAAATACCCGAACAGCCAGTACGCGGGCAATGCCCAATACTGGCTGGGTGAAGTGAACCTGGCCAAAGGTGATCTGCAAGGCGCCGGCCAGGCTTTCGCCAAGGTTTCGCAGCTGTATCCCAAGCACAACAAGGTGCCGGACTCGCTGTACAAGCTGGCCGATGTCGAGCGTCGCCTGGGGCACGCCGACAAGGTCAAGGGCATTTTGCAGCAGGTGGTCAGCCAGTATCCTGGCACCTCCGCCGCGCAGCTGGCCCAGCGTGATCTGCAGCGCATGTAAGGCAGTTTGACCCGTGTTTCAAGAAACCCGCGCTTGTCGCGGGTTTTTTCGTTAGAATTCACGCCCTTTTTAGCAACACCGCTTTTTGGGATCTGCGCGTTGGCGGGGTTCCATCAAGTGCCTGACGGAGGCGGACAGCCTGTTTAGCTGTTACGCCCGTGGCGACTATGCAAGATACATTGAGAATTACCGAAGTTTTTTACTCGTTGCAGGGTGAAACGCGCACTGCCGGGCTGCCCACTGTTTTTGTGCGCCTGACCGGTTGTCCGTTGCGTTGCCAGTACTGCGACAGTGCCTACGCCTTTACCGGCGGAACTGTGCGACCACTCGACGAGATCCTCGAGCAGGTGGCCGGTTTCCGCCCGCGTTATGTTTGTGTGACCGGCGGCGAGCCGCTGGCCCAACCTAACGCCATCCCTCTACTCAAGCAGTTGTGTGACGCCGGTTACGAAGTGTCGCTGGAAACCAGTGGTTCCATCGACATCTCGGCGGTAGATTCGCGGGTCAGCCGCGTGGTCGACCTGAAGACCCCGGGCTCGAAGGAAGCACACCGTAACCGCTACGAGAATATCGAGCTGCTGACGTCCAACGACCAGGTCAAGTTCGTGATCTGTTCCCGCGAGGACTACGACTGGGCTGTCTCCAAGCTGATCCAGTACGGTCTTGACCGGCGGGCTGGTGAAGTCCTGTTCTCACCGAGCCATCACGATCTCAATGCACGTGACCTGGCGGACTGGGTAGTTGCCGACAACCTGCCAGTGCGCTTGCAATTGCAACTGCACAAATATCTTTGGAACGACGAGCCGGGGCGCTGACATGACTGAACAACTGAATACTGTAGAAAAGCGTGCGGTCATCCTGCTGTCCGGAGGCCTGGACTCGGCGACCGTGGTGGCCATGGCCCGTGCCGAAGGCTACAGCTGCTACACCATGAGTTTTGACTACGGCCAGCGCTCCCAGGCCGAATTGCACGCCGCTGCGCGGGTGGCCCGGGACCTGGGGGTGGTCGAGCACAAAGTGATCGGCCTGAACCTGAACGGCATAGGCGGCTCGGCCCTGACCGACAGCAGCATCGATGTGCCAGAGACCCCGGGTGAAGGCATCCCCGTGACGTATGTGCCGGCTCGCAACACGGTGTTCCTGTCCCTGGCCCTGGGCTGGGCTGAAGTGCTGGGCGCGCGGGACATCTTCATTGGGGTCAACGCCGTGGACTACTCGGGTTACCCGGATTGCCGTCCGGAGTTCGTCGAGGCTTTCGAGCGCATGGCCAACCTGGCGACCAAGGCCGGGGTCGAGGGCAATGGCTTCCGCATCCAGGCTCCGCTGCAAAACCTCAGCAAGGCGCAAATCGTCGAGGCTGGCGTCAAGCTGGGGGTCGACTATGCGCTGACCGTTTCCTGCTATCAGGCGGACGATCAGGGCCGTGCCTGCGCCAAGTGCGACAGCTGCCGCCTGCGTGCGGAAGGCTTCGCAGCAGCCGGAATCAGCGACCCAACCAACTATTTTTGATTTATTTTCACTTAGGTGTTGAATAGTCCTTAAAAATCAGTATTATACGCACCACAACGAAGCGGGTCGTTAGCTCAGTTGGTAGAGCAGTTGGCTTTTAACCAATTGGTCGTAGGTTCGAATCCCACACGACCCACCATATTTGGCGGTTTAGAAAATCCGGAAGGCCCACGCAAGTGAGGATTTCCGGGTTTTTTTTTGCCTGCGATTCCTGTCTCGGGCAATCGCAATGCTTGCACCGCGCGCCTGGGTGCAGAATGATCTTTTGCATCTCGGGGATATTCTGTAGCCTTGCGCAGCTTCAACGCTGTCCGTGCCTGATGAATACTCACTCTCCCGGCGGTACCCTGATCGGTCCGGAGCCGGGTGTATACTCGACTTTCGCGCGAAAGCGCCCGCAGGTCTTGCGATCATGACGCAAATTTCCGAACGCCTTCTGGTTCAAGCCCACCTCGACGCCAAGCAGCCCAAGCCGCTGACCGCCGCAGAGGAGGCCCATTACCGCGCCGCCATCGCCGCTGAGCTCAAGGCTCAGGACGCGGTGCTGGTTGCTCACTTCTATTGCGACCCGATCATTCAGGCCTTGGCCGAAGAAACTGGCGGCTGTGTTTCCGATTCCCTGGAGATGGCCCGGTTCGGCAATGCGCACCCGGCCAAGACCGTGGTGGTAGCCGGCGTGAAGTTCATGGGGGAGACCGCGAAGATCCTCAACCCGGAAAAACGCGTGCTGATGCCAACCCTGGAAGCGACCTGCTCGCTGGACCTGGGTTGCCCGGTCGACGAGTTTTCGGCGTTCTGCGACCAGCACCCGGAACGCACCGTGGTGGTGTATGCCAACACCTCGGCGGCGGTCAAGGCGCGGGCGGACTGGGTGGTGACCTCCAGTTGTGCACTGGAGATCGTCGAAAGCCTGATGGACAACGGCGAGACGATCATCTGGGGCCCGGACAAGCACTTGGGTACCTACATCCAGCGCAAGACCGGCGCCGACATGCTGCTCTGGGACGGTGCCTGCATCGTCCATGAAGAGTTCAAGGCCAAGCAGCTCGAAGACATGAAGGCGCTGTACCCGGACGCTGCGATCCTAGTGCACCCGGAATCGCCGACGGCGGTGATCGAGTTGGCCGACGCGGTGGGTTCCACCAGTCAGTTGATCGCAGCAGCACAGAGCCTGCCGCACAAGACGCTGATCGTGGCCACCGATCGCGGGATTTTCTACAAGATGCAGCAGCTGTGCCCGGACAAGGTGTTTATCGAAGCCCCTACGGCCGGCAACGGCGCGGCCTGCCGCAGTTGCGCGCATTGCCCGTGGATGGCGATGAACACCCTGGAGCGCACGCTACAGTGCCTGCGTGAGGGTTCGGGGGAGATCTTCGTCGAGCCGGCGCTGATCCCACAGGCGATTCGCCCGTTGAAGCGCATGCTCGACTTCACGGCGGCTGCGCGGATGAAGCTCGCCGGCAACGCCTGAGGTCTGTCAGCTAGGCACACACAACCTGTGGGAGCGAGCAAGCTCGCTCCCACAGTGGTTTTCGTACGGCTGAATTACTTGGTTTTCTTCGGGACTCGAACCAACTGGCTATTGGAGTACATGTCGTGCCAGCTGCGTTGCTGTTTGTCGAACAGTGTCCAGAAGAAGCCCAGGCCGGCGCACAGCAGTGACGCAATCGATACCACGAAGCGCAGCAAGGCCTGCCACAGGCTGATGGCCGAACCGTCGGCGTTCTGCACGCGGATGCACCACACCTGCATGCCCAGGGTTTGGCCGGAGTAGGTCCAGAACTTGGCAAAAAAACCAAATAGCACAAACAGCAATACGGTGGAGAGCAAGGGGTCGCCATCCAGTGCGCCGGCATCGGTCAACGCACGCATCCGCTCCTCGCCGATGATTGCCATCTGCACCATCTTGTAGAGGCCGCCGGTGACGATCATCAGGGCAGTGCACAACAGGAAATCGTAGAACATCGCTGCCAGGCGACGCCCCAGGCCGGCGACGGGGAATTCACCCTGGGGGCTTAGCAGGCGTTTCGACATGGAGTGGCTCTCGATTGAAAAAAGAAGCCATTTTACGGGTTTGCGCGCACAAAAAAGCCCCTGATGTCAGCATCAGGGGCTTTTTCGTTACAGAAGATTAGGCTTCTGCTTGAACTTCGTCAGCCTGCATGCCTTTTTGGCCCTGCACCGCAACGAAGGTCACTTTCTGGCCTTCTTTCAGGCTCTTGAAACCGTTGCCCTGGATGGCACGGAAATGCACGAACAGATCCGGGCCGCTTTCTGGAGTGATAAAACCAAAACCTTTTTCGTCGTTAAACCACTTGACGGTGCCGCTCTGACGTTGGGACATTTCTTATTTCCTTTGACGCAAAAAATTGATGACAGCCTCTTTCTCATGAAAGAGTACTGGGGCTGGTTGCAGGAAAGAAGAAGACGTAGAACGGGTGTAGCAAACTTGTTGGCTACTGCCCAGGTCACGATTCCAAGCGACCCATGCAAACACAGTGGACAAACTCTACGCCAACTACGGCAGAAAAAACAAGCCCCCCTGCAAGCCTTGTATAGCTAGGCCTGTGGCGGTTTTTGGGCTTGCCCATGGGGCTTATTCGATAGGCTCGTTCAATTGTTTTCGATTGTTATAAGGTAAGTTCAAAATCGAAGCTTAGAGTCAAAAAACTGCACTATTTTATGGCAGTTGCGTTACAGATTAGTGCACTGTTACGCAACTGCGTTACTTATCGGAACAGTCTATCAACCACGATAGTAGCGTTGTGGAACGAATGGCATTTTGCTTACAAGCAATGGCACCTGTTTGCCGCGTACGATCGCCCAGACCTGGGTATCGAGTGCCAGGTAGGCGCTGTCCAGGTAGCCCATCGCCAATGGACCGCCGAGGGAAGGGCCGAAACCACCGCTGCAGACGCTGCCGATGATTTCGCCGGCGGCGTTGACGATTTCTGCGCCCTCACGCACCGGAGTGCGTTCCTGGGGGAGCAGGCCGACACGTTTGCGGCTGACACCGTTTTGTTGCTGGGCGAAGATCGTTTCGGCTCCGGGGAATCCACCGGCACGCGCGCCATCGGCACGGCGTGGCTTGGAGATGGCCCACAGCAGGCTGGCTTCGATCGGGGTGGTGGCGCTGTTCATGTCATGGCCATACAGGCACAGGCCGGCTTCCAGGCGCAGCGAGTCACGCGCGCCGAGGCCGATGGCGGCCACTTCCGGCTCGGCCAGCAGGGCGCGGGCCAGGGTCTGGGCATTGGCGGCGGGCACGGAGATCTCGAAACCGTCTTCGCCGGTGTAGCCCGAGCGACTGACAAAGCACTCGACCCCCAGCAGGGACACGCGGGTGAACTGCATGAAGGTCATCTGCGCCACCTGCGGCGCCAGGCGGGCGAGCACGGTCACCGCTGCCGGGCCTTGCAGGGCGAGCAGGGCGCGTTCCTCGAACAGCGGCTCGATCTGGCACTGATCGCCCAGATGCTGGCGCAGGTGAGCCAGGTCCTGGTCCTTGCAGGCCGCATTGACCACCAGGAACAGTTCGTCGTTGCCCAGGTTGGCGACCATCAGGTCGTCGAGGATGCCGCCTTGCTCGTTGGTGAACATGGCGTAGCGCTGCATGCCCACCGGCAGGTCGATGATGTCCACCGGCACCAGGGTTTCCAGAGCCTTGGCCGCATTGGCGCCAGTCAGGCGGATCTGCCCCATGTGCGAGACATCGAACAGCCCGGCCTGCTCACGGCAGTGCAGGTGTTCTTTCATCACGCCCAATGGGTACTGCACCGGCATGTCGTAGCCGGCGAACGGCACCATGCGCGCGCCCAATTCGATGTGCAGTGCGTGCAGCGGGGTTTTCGACAGGGTTTCGGTGGACATATTCAGCTCCTGAAAAAGTCAGCGGATGCGGGGGAGCACGCATCAGCATTCGATAATGTTGACGGCCAAACCGCCACGGGCGGTTTCCTTGTATTTGCTTTTCATGTCGGCGCCGGTCTGGCGCATGGTGCGGATCACCTTGTCGAGGGAGACGAAGTGCTGACCGTCGCCACGCAAGGCCATGCGCACCGCGTTGATGGCCTTGACCGAGCCCATGGCGTTACGCTCGATGCACGGCACCTGGACCAGGCCACCGATGGGGTCGCAGGTCAGGCCAAGGTTGTGTTCCATGCCGATCTCGGCGGCGTTTTCGACTTGCTGGACACTGCCGCCCAGCACTTCGCACAACGCCCCGGCAGCCATCGAGCAGGCCACGCCGACTTCACCCTGGCAGCCGACTTCGGCCCCGGAGATCGAGGCGTTTTCCTTGTACAGGATGCCGATGGCCGCGGCGGTGAGCAGAAAGCGCACCACACCGTCTTCGCTGGCACCTGGAATGAAGCGCATGTAGTAATGCAGGACGGCCGGGACGATACCGGCCGCGCCGTTGGTGGGGGCCGTTACCACGCGCCCGCCGTTGGCGTTTTCTTCGTTGACCGCCAGGGCATACAGGTTGACCCAGTCCAGCACCGACAGCGGGTCGCGCAGTGACGACTCCGGGTTCTTGCACAGTTGCCGGTGCCAGGCCGCCGCACGGCGCTTGACCTTGAGCCCGCCCGGCAGGATGCCTTCGTTGCGACAACCGGCATCGACGCAGTCCTGCATCACTTGCCAGATCTTCAGCAGCCCGGCGCGGGTTTCAGCCTCGGGGCGCCAGGCGCTTTCGTTGGTGAGCATGACCTGGCTGATCGACAAACCGTAGGTGGTGCAATGCCCGAGCAAGTCCTTGGCGCTTTTGAACGGGAAGGTCAGTGGCGTGGCGTCCTCGACGATCCGGTCAGCGCCGGCGGCGTCTTCGTCGACCACAAAACCGCCGCCGACCGAGTAGTACTCGCGGCTGCGGATTTGCAGGCCGGCGGTATCGAAGGCGCGAAAAATCATGCCGTTGGGGTGATAGGCCAGTGGCTTGCGAATCATCGCCAGGTGCAGCTTTTCATTGAAGTCGATCGGGTGCTCGCCGAGCAGGTTCAAGCGCCCGCTGCTGCGAATGTCGTGCAGGCGCGCAGCGATGTTCTCGGTGTTTACGGTGTCCGGGTGTTCGCCTTCCAGGCCGAGCAACACTGCCTTGTCACTACCGTGGCCCTTGCCGGTGGCGCCGAGTGAGCCATACAGCTCGACCTTGACGCAGGTGGTGACCGCCAGCAGGTTGTCCCGCCGCAGACCTTCGACAAACCGCGCAGCGGCACGCATCGGGCCGACGGTGTGGGAGCTGGAAGGGCCGATACCAATCTTGAACAGGTCGAACACACTTAACGACATGGTTGTTCTCCGGTTTCTTGTTATGAGGGGCGGCACAGATTCTGAGAACTGGCACTGATCCTTGTGGGAGCGAGCTTGCTCGCGATAGCGGTCGTTCAGTCGACATCCGGCGAATGTCAGTCCGTCATCGCGAGCAAGCTCTCTCCCACAGGGTTTTGTGATGTCCTTTAGAAGTGGGGCGAGTAAACCCGCCCCCTCATTGGGTTAAGCGTAGCTTTCGATCGACGGGCAGGCGCAGATCAGGTTGCGGTCGCCAAACACGTTGTCGACCCGGCCAACCGGTGGCCAGTACTTGCCTTCGATCAACGACGCCACTGGGTACACCGCCTGTTCACGGCTGTAGGGGTGAGTCCACTCGCCGACGATTTCCGCTGCGGTGTGCGGGGCGTTTTTCAGCGGGTTGTCGTCCTTGTCCAGGGTGCCGTTTTCCACCGCGCGAATTTCTTCGCGGATGCGGATCATGGCGTCGCAGAAGCGGTCCAGTTCTTCCTTGGATTCACTTTCGGTCGGCTCGATCATCAGCGTGCCGGCCACCGGGAACGACATGGTCGGGGCGTGGAAACCGAAGTCGATCAGGCGCTTGGCGACGTCATCGACGCTGATGCCGCTGCTGTCTTTCAGCGGGCGCAGGTCGAGGATGCATTCGTGGGCCACCAGGCCGTTGCTGCCGGTGTACAGCACTGGGTAGTGCTCTTCCAGGCGGCGGGAGATGTAGTTGGCATTGAGGATCGCCAACTGCGAAGCACGTTTGAGGCCGGCGCCGCCCATCATGCGAATGTACATCCAGGTGATCGGCAGAATGCTGGCGCTGCCGAACGGTGCGGCGCAGACCGCGCCTTCCTTGCGTTCCATGGCGGCGTGGCCGGGCAGGAACGGGGTCAGGTGCGACTTGACGCCGATCGGGCCGACGCCCGGACCGCCACCGCCGTGGGGGATGCAGAAGGTCTTGTGCAGGTTCAGGTGGGACACGTCGCCACCGAACTTGCCCGGGGCGCAGAGGCCGACCATGGCGTTCATGTTGGCGCCGTCGATGTACACCTGGCCGCCGTTGTCATGAATGATCCCGCAGATTTCGCGGATGCCTTCCTCGAACACGCCGTGGGTGGACGGGTAGGTGATCATCAAGGCCGCCAAGTGCTCGCGGTGTTCGATGGCCTTGGCGCGCAGGTCTTCGATGTCGACGTTGCCGCGGGCATCACAGGCGGTCACGACCACACGCATGCCGGCCATGTTGGCGGTGGCCGGGTTGGTGCCGTGGGCGGAGGAGGGGATCAGGCAGATATCGCGGCGATCATCGCCACGGCTCTGGTGGTAGGCGCGGATCGCCAGCAGGCCGGCGTACTCGCCCTGGGAACCGGCGTTCGGTTGCAGGGAGATCGCATCGTAACCGGTGGCGGCGCAGAGCATCGCCTCCAGCTCATCGGTCAGTTGCTGGTAGCCGGCACTTTGCTCGGCCGGGGCGAACGGGTGCAGTGCGCCGAACTCGGCCCAGGTCACCGGGATCATTTCGCTGGCGGCGTTGAGTTTCATGGTGCACGAACCCAGCGGGATCATGGTGCGGTCGAGTGCCAGGTCCTTGTCGGCCAGCTTGCGCAGGTAGCGCATCAGCTCGGTTTCCGAGTGGTAACGGTTGAACACCGGGTGGCTGAGGATTGGCGATTGACGAACCAGGGCGGCCGGGATGGTGCTTTGCACGGCGGCGGCGAGGGCAGCGAAGTCCGGTAGGGTCTTGCCGTCGGCCAGCAATGCCCAGAGGTTTTCCACGTCGGCTTGCGAGGTGGTTTCGTCGAGGGACAGGCCCAGGCGCTCGGCGTCGATCACCCGCAGGTTGATCCGCTGCGCCCGCGCCTTGTCGTGCAGTTGGGCAGTGTTGGCGCCGGTGTTGAGGGTCAGGGTGTCGAAGAAATGCGCTTGTTCGACAACCAGGCCCAGGGCGTTCAAGCCCTTGGCCAGGATCGCGCTCAGGTGATGAATACGCTGGGCGATCTGGGTCAGGCCCTGCGGGCCGTGGTACACGGCGTACATGCTGGCGATGTTGGCCAGCAGTACCTGGGCGGTGCAGATGTTGCTGGTGGCTTTCTCGCGGCGGATATGTTGCTCGCGGGTCTGCATCGCCAGGCGCAGGGCCGGCTTGCCGAAGCGGTCGACCGAGACACCGACCAGACGGCCCGGCATGTCGCGCTTGAACGCATCTTTAGTGGAGAAGTACGCCGCGTGCGGGCCACCGAAGCCCAGCGGTACACCAAAGCGCTGCGCGCTGCCGATGGCCACGTCGGCACCAAACTCGCCCGGCGGAGTCAGCAGGGTCAGGGCCAGCAGGTCGGCCGCTACGGCGACCAGGGCATTGGCGGCGTGGAAGCGCTCGGTCAGCTCGCGGTAGTCGAACAGGTCGCCGTTGCTGGCCGGGTATTGCAGCAGTGCGCCGAAGAAGGGCGTCACGTCGCTCAGTTCACGTTCGTCGCCCACCACTACATCGATCCCCAGCGGCTCGGCACGGGTGCGCAGCACGTCGAGGGTTTGCGGGTGGCAATGCACGGAGGCGAAGAAGGCGTGGCTGCCTTTGTTCTTGCTCAGGCGCTTGCAGAAGGTCATGGCCTCGGCAGCGGCGGTGGCTTCGTCGAGCAGCGAGGCGTTGGCGATCGGCAGGCCGGAGAGGTCGCTGATCAGGGTCTGGAAGTTCAGCAGGGCTTCCAGGCGACCCTGGGAGATTTCTGGCTGGTACGGGGTGTAGGCGGTGTACCAGGCCGGGTTTTCCAGGAGGTTGCGCAGGATCGGCGATGGCGTGTGGCAGTTGTAGTAGCCCTGGCCGATGTAGGTCTTGAACAGTTGGTTCTTGCTGGCGATGGACTTGATCAAGGCCAGGGCATCGGCTTCACTCAGGCCGTCTTCCAGGCCAAGCACGCTGGTGCCCTTGATGCTGTCGGGAATGACGCTGGCGCTCAGGGCTTCCAGGGAGTCGAAGCCCAAGCTATTGAGCATGGCTTGCTCGTCGCCGGCGCGCGGGCCGATGTGGCGGGCGATGAATTCGTTGGCAGTGGTCAGGCTTACTTGAGTCATGTCAGCGCTCCTCAGGCTTGCGCGTTGGCTTTGATCAGACGGTCGTAGGCGTCTTGATCCAGCAGTTTGGCGACAGCCGATGCATCGGTTGGCTGGAAGCGGAAGAACCAGCCTTCGCCCAGCGGATCTTCATTGACCAGTTCAGGGCTGCTGTCCAGCGCCGGGTTCACTTCCAGCACTTCACCGTCCAGCGGCATGTACACGCCGCTCGCGGCTTTTACCGATTCCACGGTGGCGGCTTCAGCGCCTTTGTCGTAGGACTGCAGCTCAGGCAGTTGTACGAAAACCACGTCGCCAAGAGCATTCTGGGCGAAGGCGGTGATGCCGACTGTAACGCTGCCGTCAGCTTCGGTACGCAGCCATTCGTGATCTTCAGTAAAACGCAACTCGCTCATGGAAACTCCTCAGGGGCCAGACAGGTCTGGTGGACGCGATGGAATGCTCGGGCATAGCCCTGCTTTATGGAGGGTTACCTAGCAAAATCGCGGCCAGTATTTTTTATTTGTTACTAATCAATAGGTTAAGAGATATTTCCAGAGAGGCGGCGAACACAGCTGTAGCGATATCGCTACAGTCTGACACGAGGAAAAAAGCCCATGAGGATCAAAGCCTTGCACAATGCTGGCGGAAAGCCTGTGTAGCGATATCGTTCCGCTGTAGCGCTTTCAGTACAGGTGGAGGTCGCTTTTGCGGTAGGTGATCTATGGGGGCAATGGTTGCCATCGATGACACGCCAAGCTTGATTCAGCGCGGTGTCCTTGCGTCCATCGCGGGCAAGCCCGCTCCCACCCTGGTGGGTGTATGCAGGGGTTGCGAACATCCTCAATCACTGTGGGGGTGGGCTTGCCCGCGATGAGCATAGGTATA